>JAGWRQ010000180.1 GCA_028869615.1 Candidatus Methylomirabilota bacterium
GGAACCCCTCGGTTTCCTCACCGATGGTGGCCCGCAGGTCCGCCCACGAGTGCAACAGTACGATAGGAGCTGCATCACCCAGCTCCCGGAAGAAACGATACCGCACCCTGGCGGTCACCGTCGTTCTGCTCGAGAGATGGATCGGCCGTACATGATGTTGCTCGATGTCGGACACGAGGCTTGTCGCCAGGCGACCCAGCCGAAGGCGCGCGCACAGGCGAGCGAGGATCGGCAGGCCGGCCTGCTCGTGTCCCAGGAACCGGACTCGACCATTCGGTTGCAGGCTTCGGGTCTCCGGTTTGCCGACATCATGCAGGAGCCCCAGCAGCTTGAGAATGGCGGTTTCGGTGACGCCTGCTTCGATCTCCCGGCCAAGCCGCTCGCGCAACCAGCTCGCCTCGTCCGGGAAGAGCCGCTTAAGATTCGCGAGCAGCAATTCAACGGATCGAATGCTCTCCAGCGAGTGCTCCCACAGGGGCAGACGATGCGGCGTGCTCGCCGGAACCGACTTGAGCGCCTCGACCTCAGGGACCAGTGCCTTCAGGAGACGCAAGGCGTCCAGTTGCTCGATCCAAGGCGCTGCGGGGACCGTCTCAAGAATCCTGAACAGTTCGTCTCGCAGACGCTCCCCGGCGACTGTCGCGAGGAGTGATGCGTGCTCGATGATCCACTGTCTGCTGGTCTCCTCGATGGTGAAGCCGAGCTCCGCCGCCAGGCGGACTGCCCTGATCAGGCGAAGCGGATCGCGATCGAATGCCGATGGGGCAAGGGCCCGCAGGCGCTTTTCGCGCAGATCGTTCAGCCCACCCGTCGGATCGATGAGACATAGAGTATCGGGGGTATCGATGCGCACGGCCAGCGCATTAACCGTAACGTCGCGGGCGGTCAAATCGTCTTCGATTGTCTCGCCCTTCGGCCGGCTGATATCGATCTGAACGATCACTTCCGCAGATCGGATGATGGCCCGCACCGTCTCCGGATCGAAGCGGATAAGGCTGCCTTTCAGGACCGTGATCAGATCGCGACCGAATCGTTCCGGCTCCCCCCAGATCACCACATCAAGGTCGGCGCGTCTCGCCCTGCTGCGACCAAGCAGAAGATCGCGCAGATATCCGCCAACCAGATACAGGGGACCTGCCTTGCCGGAAGCCGCGACCGCCTTCATAGCCCGAAGGTACGGGTCGCGCTCCAGTTCGTCCATACCGAAGAATGGCATCGGTTTCATCGGGTAGAGGGACAGAGCTTGGAGAGGGGACAGTCATCGCAGAGGGGAGTAGGCATCTTACAGGTTTTTTGGCCGAGCTGCTCCAGGTTCACATGCATTGGGAAGAGCAGGGGAAGCGGCACCATCGACTGAAGAGCAGCCTGGATCTTTTTCGGGGTCAGCGTCAGGCTTACCAAGCCAAGACGGCACGCGACGCGACGGATATGGGCATCGACGGGAAATACCGGTTTACCGAGCGACACGAGCAAGAGGCGCGCGACTGTCTTAGAACTGATTCCATTGAGACGGCCTAGGAAGGCCGTTGCCTCCTCAACACTCACGTCTCGAAGGAACGTGAGATCAAAGTGACCTTGGACGCGATAGATTTGGCGAAGGATCGCCTTGATGCGTGCAGCCTTGTACTGAGCAAGGCCCGCGGAACCGATCGCCTCGGCTACCGCGCTCTCCGGGGCTCGGTGCGCCTGCTCCCACGTGGGCAATACCTGGCGGAGCGTCTGGAACGCCCGACAACTGTTCGTGTCGCCCGTCTTTTGGGAAAGGATGGCGAGAATCAGATCATCGAGTGGATTGCTCAGAACCCTGCGCGCCGCCCTCACGCCATAACGACGTTCCAGAGCCGCGTGAATCCTGGCTATCAGATTCATTGAGGCCATCCAGGGGTCATCCTCATTCTCAAGCAGATGTCAGGCAGGCAACGGCAGGCTACCGGACCTACAGCCGGAAGTCAACAGCAATCGTTCACGAGAAGAATTCCCTTGCCATGACTGATTCCGGCCTTATATGATAAGTTTGCAGTTAGTTCGAAGAATCGCTCACGTTGCCCTTATGTAGCAACAGCCGGTCTGCGCGTGTGTGATCATACGCAGGCAGGCACAAGGCATACCGGCGGTTCCTCTGAAAGGAGGCGGGTTGATGAGGGTTACCGCAGAGATGAAGATTGACAATGTGGTGCGGCAGTACCCGGAGACCGTCCAGGTTTTTAACCGCTACGGCATCGCCTGCCTGGGGTGCTCTGCGGCTGAGTACGATAATATCGCCGTCAGCGCCCAGGTTCACGGCGTTAATCTTGATCAGCTCTTGCGAGAGTTGAACGAGACCGTGGCGATCCGCAACTGAATCGCCAATATCGCGTGTTCACTACACTCAAACGAGACATCCAAGCAGCCCTTGACCGAGATCCAGCCGCTCGCAGCGCGCTGGAGGTTCTCGTATGCTATCCCGGCCTGCATGCCCTGTACTTCCACCGCGTCGCGCACTGGTTTTGGAACCGCAATCTGAAGACCCTCGGCCGCTTCATCTCGCATGTGGGCCGATTCCTGACCGGGATTGAAATCCACCCCGGCGCGCGTCTCGGCCAGGGTCTTTTCATCGACCACGGCAACGGGGTCGTCATCGGCGAGACCAGCGAGGTCGGGGAAGATGTCACGATCTATCAGGGCGTGACGCTGGGCGGCACCAGCCTTGAGAAAAAGAAACGCCATCCGACGATCGGCAACGGTGTCGTGATCGGCGCGGGCGCCACAATCCTCGGGCCGATCAAGGTGGGAGACAACAGTCGCATCGGCTCGGGTTCCGTGGTGGTGAAAGAGGTTCCACCGAACTCGCTCGTGGTGGGCGTACCGGGGCAGGTCATCTATCGCGACGGTAAACGTGTGCCGCCGTCCATCGATTTGGAGATGACCGATCTGCCGGACCCGGCAGAGAAGGCAATCCGGTGCGTCCTGGAGCGCCTACAAGAGCTGGAAAAGGAAGTCGAGACGCTCAAAAAGGAGTTGACGTCTGTCCATACTCCGTATGCGTCTCCCTCACGATACCACTCCTCGCAAAACGAGTAGCTTGCCACCTGGATGGCGCCCTAATCAGGCGGAGTCATCGACCAGGCTTGGTCCGGCTCTTCTCGAGCGATGACAACAATGCCCGAGTCGGAGACGTGGTAGCGTTCGCGGTCGGTATCTGTGTGATAGCCGATCTCGGTTCCTGGTTGGATCAACACATTCTTATCGATGATGGCCCGCCGGATCCGACAGCCCCTTCCGATTTCAACCCGATTCATGATCACCGCTTCCTCAATCAGGCAATGGCTGTGGATGCGAACGTTACGGCCGATCACTGAATTTCGGACCAGGCTTCCGCTGATGATGGTCCCCTCGGCGACGATAGAGTTCAGCGCCATTCCGCGCCGCGCGTCTTCATCGAAGACGAATTTGGCGGGCGGGTCGCTGTAGCTGACGGTGCGAATCGGCCAGCTCCGGTTGTACAGATTGAAGGTCGGGTGCACGGCCCGCAGGTCCATATTCGCCTCGTAATATGCCTCGATGGTTCCGACATCCCGCCAATAGCTCGGCTCCTCCCCTCGAGACAGGGTAGGGATGCGGTTCGTCCTGAAGTCGTACGCATACACCTTCCTGCCTTCTGCGACCAGGCGCGGGAGGACGTCCCTGCCGAAGTCGTGGGTACTGTGGGGGTCATGCGCGTCCTCCTCCACTGCCCGGAGCAGAAGGTCTGTCTCGAACAGGTAGTTGCCCATCGAGACGAGCGCATGCCCAGACTCCCCGGGGATCGGTTTCGGCTGTGCGGGCTTCTCCTCGAAGCCGAGCAGTCGCCAGTCGTGATCCGCCTCCATCACGCCGAAATACGACGCCTCCTCAATGCCTACCGGAAGGGCCGCCACCGTGACCGCTGCCTCCTTCCGCAGGTGGTACTCCATCATTTGGCGGATATTCATTTTATAGATATGGTCGGCTCCGAAGACCGCAACAATGGCTGGGTGGAC
>JAGWRQ010000181.1 GCA_028869615.1 Candidatus Methylomirabilota bacterium
GAGCAGGACGGAATAAGGGCGACGCCGAACCGCCTCGGTGAGCTGTCCCCCCTCTTCGAACCCGACGTAGCCCGGCGGCGCGCCGATCAAGCGAGAGACGGTATGCTTCTCCATGTACTCGCTCATATCCAAGCGAACCATCGCCCGCTCGTCGTCGAACAAGAACTCGGCCAGCGCACGGGCCAGTTCGGTCTTCCCCACGCCCGTCGGCCCCAGGAAGATGAAGGAGCCGATCGGCCGGTTCGGGTCCTGAAGCCCCGAGCGGGCGCGACGGATGGCATCACTCACCGCCGTGATTGCCTCATACTGCCCCACCACTCGCTCCCTCAGCTTATCCTCCATGGTCAGGAGCTTCTGGGTCTCCCCTTCCAGCATCCTGGAGACCGGTACCCCGGTCCACTTGGAGACCACCTGGGCAACGTCTTCCTCATCCACCTCCTCCTTGAGCATGGCGCCATCCTGCTGGACCTGCTCAAGGCCGCGCTTTTCGCTGTCCAACTCTTTTTGCAGCGATGTGACCAGGCCATAGCGAAGTTCGGCAACCTTGCCCAGATCGCCCTGTCGCTCCGCCATCTGCTCCTGCACCTTCGCCGCCTCGATCCGCTCCTTCAAGCTCCTGATCCGCTGGATGAATCCCTTCTCCTGCTCCCAGCGGGCCTTGAGGCTCACCTCTTTGGCGCGGATCTCGGCAAGTTCGTCGGCCAGCCGCGCGAGTCGTTCCTGTGACTCCGAATCGGTCTCCTTCTTCAGGGCGTGGTACTCGACCTCGATCTGTCGTATTCGCCGACTAAGCTCGTCTAACTCTGTCGGCATACTGTCGATCTCCATCCTGAGGCGGGACGCCGCCTCATCGATCAGGTCGATCGCCTTGTCCGGCAGGAACCGGTCAGTGATGTACCGGTTGCTGAGGATCGCGGCAGACACCAGCGCCGAGTCCTTGACCCTCACGCCGTGGTGCACTTCGTATCGCTCCTTCAGCCCGCGAAGGATCGAGATGGTATCCTCTACCGACGGCTCGCCGACCAGGACCGGTTGGAAGCGCCGCTCAAGCGCGGCGTCCTTCTCCACCCGTTTGCGGTATTCGTCCAGCGTCGTAGCCCCCACGCACCGAAGCTCGCCCCGGGCCAGCGCCGGCTTGAGCATGTTCGAAGCGTCCACGGCCCCCTCGGCGGCGCCGGCCCCCACGAGCGTATGTAGCTCGTCGATGAAGAGGACGATCTGCCCCTCCTGCTCGGTGACCTCGCGCAGGACCGCCTTCAGCCGGTCCTCGAACTCCCCACGGTACTTGCTCCCGGCCACCAGCGCACCGATGTCCAGCGCCAGCACACGCTTATTCTTCAGCGACTCCGGCACATCCCCATTGACGATCCGCTGCGCCAGCCCTTCCACGATGGCGGTCTTGCCCACCCCCGGCTCGCCGATCAGGACCGGGTTGTTCTTGGTCCGGCGCGCCAGGACCTGGACCACCCGGCGGATCTCATCGTCCCGACCGATAACCGGGTCCAACTTCCCCTTTCTGGCCAGATCGGTCAAATCGCGGGCGTACCGTTCCAGCGCCTGGTACTTCTCCTCCGGGGCCTGGTCGGTGACGCGCTGACTCCCCCGGACCTCCTGCAAGGCCGCGTAGATTCTGTCTTTTGTAATCCCGGCTTCGCGAAGGACCTTCCCGACACCGCCGCCGCCCGCGTCGGAGATCGCCAGGAGCAGATGCTCGGTGCTGACATACTCGTCCTTGAGGCGTTCCGCCTCGGACAGCGCCGCACTCAGCACCTTTTCAAGGCGCGGCGTGATGTGGACCTGGCCTTGTGGCAAACCGGACACTCTGGGAAGTCGCCCGAGCTCCTCTGTGAGTCGTGAGGCAACCTGGCCAAGATTGGCCCCCATTTTTCTTAGGATCGGCTGGACCACCCCTTCCGCCTGGCCGACCAGCGCCAGCAACAGGTGCTCAACGTCAATCGCCTGATGCTCCCATTCCTCGGCCAGCTTTTGGGCCTGCTGGATCGCCTCCTGCGCCTTAAACGTGAATTTATCAAATCGCATAAAGGCCATAGGTCCTCCTTCGCCAAAGATCCTCAGTCCCCCTAATCATAGGCATGGCATTTCCAGTTGTCAACGCGACCTGATCGTCGGCCTTGACGGATTGTAGACAGCAGTGTTATAGAAGGGCAATGCCTGAGAGAGCAATCGTAACTCACTTTGGTCCGCGGACACGCTCACGAGCCCAATTCCGATTCATCGAAGAAGTCAGATGGCGACTACAGAGAACAAAGAGAACAAAAGGAAAGAGGCCCGCTTCTGCCCCTACTGCGGCATGAGCTCATTCGAACTGTCCGGTGAGGAAGAGAAGTCAGTGTACTGTGAGTATTGCGGGATCGATGTGGAGGTGCAAGAACTGATCCCGTGAAGCTCGCCGTATGGCGTACCTATCTAGTGCGGCGTGGCCTCTGATCGATAGCCCTGCAGCAAGTTCCCCCGCCCGCCAACCAACTAAGGATGGCATATCTTCCATAAGGCGGCCAAATACCGCCTTTTCACGCGTCTACACCCTCGCCCTGTACGCCCTTCTCATCGCGCTTGCCGCCAAGGGCCAAGGGTACCTGGGCGTCTCAGACTCTGCTGAACCGATCGGGTCCCTCCTCCGTCTGGCTTTGAGTCTGTCGGCGATTGATCTCAATCTCGCCATGCAGGGAGGCGCCCTCTGCGGCGGCGATGCTGCCGGTCTTCACGTTACCGGTGACGCTGCCGGTCGGCAGGAGATCGACCCGTCCACTGGCGATCAGATTGCCTTTCACGTGGCCGCCGACAATGATATTGGTGGCAGCGATGTCGGCCTCCACCTGTGCCGACTCTCCGATCACAATCGTTCCTGCAAGATCAATAGTCCCGTGAAACCCACCCATGAGCTGGATATCGCCTTCGCCGGTCAGATCTCCGCGAATCTGGATCTTTTCGCCAACGACAAAAGCGGTCGGCGCTATCTCCATCGTCGGAGCCTGTCGCGTTGGTTCCGGACTGTTGGATCCCAGCGCCCCCCAAATTGAGTCAAACATCCCTCGCTTCTCTTGCATGTCGTGTCCCTCCATCCATAAACGGTTTAACCTCTCGCAGAGATCAGAACTGGAAGCCCGATAGTCAAAAGGTAGCCTCGACCGGAACGGCCGGAGAACTCCTGCCTCTGAACCAGCCGGTGAGGCCGGCGCTTACCGACTGCACGAGGTAGTTGAGCAACTTCCCGTATTCCAGCAGGACCTCTTTCGCATCAGCGCGAGAACGCCACCACCCCTCCGAATCAAACGTATCGTAGCGTGTGGGCCGGCTGATGATCGCAATCCTTCCGCCGGAGGCGCGAGCCAAAATCTTACGTGCCCGCGCCGAATGCGATCGGTTCGTGACAAGGATGACTGACCGTATCCGGTGCTCCTCAAGAAAGCGGGTAAGATAGACCATCTCGCTCGCGGTACTGTCGGCGCGCTTACTGACCTGCAGGACTACGCCGACGGGGATTCGCATCGCCTTGAGGACCATCCACTGGATATCCCGCTCCTCAGGGACGGTGATGCCCAGCCGCGCCAGCGCTTCGTACCCCTTCGGCAGGAGCTGATGAGTCAGGATGATCCTGGGCGCATAGCCGTCCTGGTAGAGCCTGACAGCCTCGAGCGTGCGAGCGACGCCCCCGTCTCCTGCCAGGACCGCAACCGCCTCGGCCTTTTGTAAACGATCCTCCGTGATCAGGTAACGACCCATGGCTCGCAGGAGAAATGGGTAGCCGACATAGAGTAGAAGACCCAGGATTGGGAAAACGATCAGCCACCGGATCAGTTTTCCGATCATTGCACCGATGCCGTGCTTGCCACGATCAGGTTCTCTGACCCTTCGATTGTCCCTCGAACGGTTATCCCGGCTGGCATGATCGATTCAGAGCAACTGCCCACGATTGCCGTTCTCCTTAGCTGAAGGCAGGCGCTGCGAATGGGGAGGCTTACGGAAGACCCGGC
>JAGWRQ010000010.1 GCA_028869615.1 Candidatus Methylomirabilota bacterium
GTGCACAGGCACGACTGACCGAACAGCAGGTGGCGTGATCTCATGACCGGGAGCTGGCTTCGCATAGTTCAACTAATTTTGGGATTGACTCGCTGGTAGTATGGGCATGTAGTAATGAACACCAGACGTTCATGAATAATGCAGGTTAAGCCGGCTGGAGTGGACCGCTGACGTGGCTGCAGCGGACGGTCGTCCACGCGAGTACGCTCGCGCATCCGCCTGCCGCTGACCCGCAGCCCCGTTAGGGCGCGCAAACCGAGAACTTTGTTTTCCTCCGCAAACCCCTTAGTGAAAATAGGGGTAGACCCCATTTTCACAAGGTCCCACTTGACACCAAAAGGCATGAGATCATCGCATGGTTTCGTGAAAGGGGGAAGGTTCGCCTTGGCGCTCCAGCGGTTGGGCGCCCCGGGTAGGAATCTCGTGACGGGCGAGTTGCTACGTGAGGCAAAGAAGGATGAGACTTGACAATTTGTGGGAAAGTGGGTAAATTCCTTTTGCCCACAAGATAGGATAAGAAATAAGGGTAAGCCTTGATCGAGCGGTGGGAGTGAGGCTAAAGGAGATCACATGATGATGTCATCCAATGAAGTTTTGTTAGACGAGCATTTCACGCCCGTTGGAAAGGGCGCCTTGGACAGCAAGAAGCGCATCGCCCTCGGTAAGGCTGTCGAAGCCCTGCAAGCCGTAATAGGCGAGGACGTGGAAAGGCTTCGCTTCAAGATCGCTTGCAACAAGGCGGGCCAGATCCTGCTCTCTCCAGAAGTTACCGTTCCACTTCATGAAGCCTGGCTTTACAACAACAAGGCCGCACTTGAGAGCGTGCGTCGAGGCTTAGAAGAAGCCGGACGCGGCAAGGCACGTAAGATCGGCTCTTTTGCGAAGCACGCCAACGACAAGATCGATTAGCGGTTAAACTTGCCTCTATTCACGCTGACATTTACGCCGACCGCAGACAAGCAACTAGAGGCGCTTGAGCGAGACAAAGGCCTTAAGAAACGCCTGGAGGCGGTACAAAAGACCCTCGGCCTCATGGACACCGACCTGCGCCATCCGAGTCTCAATACCCACGAATACAAAAGCCTGAAGGGACTGCAGGGTGAAAAGGTTTTTGCATCCTACGCAGAGAGTAAGACGCCGGCGGCCTACCGGATCTTCTGGCATTACGGGACCAAGCGGGGTGAGATCATCGTTATCGCTATCACGCCTCACCCGTGAAGCCATACCATCCCTTACCGGTACCTGTCCATCATCGCTCTACTTTCTACTTGACACCAAAAGGCATGAGATCATTATATCGAGACGAGAATCACATGGACCTATTCTCGCTGAATGCGCATACTATGCCGGTCAGTATGCTCAGTAGTTGAGCCGACAAGCAGACGAGGGAACCCTGGACTTTCTGGACTTCCTGAACCGCAACAGCGGTGCCTTCAACGTCATCTTTGCGATGGTCGTTGCTGTGGCTACTGTCTTCTACGCCGTTCTCACGCGTCGTCTTGTCAGTGAGACGCAGCGTATGCGCCTGGCGCAGACGGAGCCTCTCGTGTCGGTCAGAATCGAGTCTAGTGAAGCGTGGATCAACCTCATCATTCTTGTGGTCGAAAACGTCGGGCCCGGTCCCGCCTATGACGTCCGCCTTTTCGTGACACCCGACTTCGAGATGCGGCACGGACAGCACCTGTCTGATCTTGGCCTTTTTCGTCACGGACTTCGCCATCTCGCGCCTCATCAGCGCATATCACTCTTCTTGACCAGCGTCAGCGGGCAGATCGACGAGATCCAAAAGGCCGACAGCCGATACCGCTTCGAAGTGCGCGCAACCTACCGTAGCATCCTTGGCACCGTCCACGAGGACTTGTACCCGATCGACTTCCTTCACTTCGTTGGTCTCATCACCGTTGGCACGCCACCCCTACAAAAGATGTCGAGGGACATCGAGAAGATCCGAGAGAGTATTGGTCGCTTCGAATCCGGATGGCGTAAGCTGGCAGTCGATATCTTCACGGCTTCCGACCGCGAACGAGAACGGCGCGATGGGGAATCAGAAGTGGAGGAGCTTCGCAGCGACGAAAGCACCGTAGCTGCGGAGCCACCTGAGGCACGGGCAGATGTCACAAACAAGAGTGCCCGTGGCGACGACGCGACCGACGAGTAGCTAGCCCGACTATCGGATTCAGCCGCCGTCGCCGAAGCGGCGCGGCTGATCCGAGACGTTCAGCTGGCATAGAAAGAACGTTCTGCATAAAGGGCACTCGACTATTGGCTTGCAGCGGTCAGCCTCTGACACCTCTTTCGCCGTGGCCGAGTTGTCGGGTTACGCTGCGCTAACCCGACCTACGGCCCTTTTCTAGGGAATTCTAAGCAGCATCTTTGAGGGCCAGAGGGTTGACATCACAAAGGAGGGAATCATGAAGCGAACGGGTTTACTGCTTAGCTTGACCTTGACTGTTGGGATCGCGCTGGGGGTGATCGGGACCCAGGTTTTGAATGCGCAACAGGAGCCGATGAAACGCACGGTGCTGCTCAAGACGCCTCTGACAGGGATTGAAGGAAAGGAGGGTATGCTGGTCCTGGTGGAGTTTGCGCCGGGAGCGGTCACCGCATCCCACTATCACTCCGGAGAAGAGCTGATTTACCTCCTTGAAGGGACGGTCAGCATGGAGGTCAAGGGGAAGCTACCCGTCACCTTGAAGTCCGGCAACACCTTCCATCTGGCGCCCAAGCAGGTGCATCGCGTGAAGAACCTCAGCGCGACAACTCCGGCGAAGGCCTTGACCTTCACCATCGCCGAGAAAGGCCAGCCAGACGTCGTCCCCGTGAAGTAGTCGCATATTGTCCAGAAAGCCCCTATGCGGTCATTGCGAGGGAGCGAAGCGACCGAAGCAATCTCACAGTCTTTGGGATGCGTGGCTGCTGGAAAGAACGGTAAGATTGCCACGCTCCCGTTGGTCGCTCGCAATGACGTGGGCGGAGGTTGAATGCCTCGCTTCGCAGACTTTCATGTCCATGGCGCGTCGCAGGTGTAGGTATTGCTTGGAAGTAATTCGTAAGGAGTTGGTGGCGGTGACTGGACTCGAACCAGTGACGCCGCGGATATGAGCCGCGTGCTCTGACCGACTGAGCTACACCGCCGTGATAGCTTGTGAGCCTTAATGAGTATGTACGGTATTGTGCAACGCTTGTCAAGCGGAAGGGGCCCAGGCTGGACGGTACGGCTTGCCCTACTGGAGCCTTTACGAGATCGGTCTCAGAGAAGCTTGGTCATTACCTTGGCATCCCAGTCTTGCGCGAGCTCACCCAGTTCCTGGGCCAGTCGTCGCCCTTCTTGGTCCGTTGTCCAGAGCTTCTCCCATGCGTCGAGATCCGCATAGGCGGAAAACTCCCAAAGCGCCAGGTACTGAGGGCGATGCCCTACGTAGAGGTCACGGGAGAAAAGACCGACGAGCTTAAATTGTGGGAGGAGCTTTGCGAAGTGGTCGGCAAACCGCTGATACGCTTCGGCTACCTGCTTCGCTTTAATCCCCGGCTTCTGGTCAAACTCGATCATATAGAACATCGCCTGTTCCTCCACGCGGCATCCCTGGCCACGATGTCACACATCTCTCTGCCGAACATGACCGGACTTTTTTCGTGCAGCGTAGCTTGCCATGCGCTCGCCAAGATGTCAAACATTTTCCCGGACCTTCCGACAACCCTCAACCGTTTCTGAACCTGGACCGGTTCACGACTTCACAATCGTCGCGTCCTCCGTTGAACATCTACATGAGCGAAGGCGCCCAGTTTAGATGTTGGTCGGAACCGATTCGCCAGCGGAGCCGGTCAGCGCCTTCTCGGAGGCCTCGCTGAGGGCCTTGACATGCCGGCGGTCTGTGGTGAAGACCCGGTAGCGGGCCACCTTGGGCGGGATATCGCGAAATAGCTCCATGAGGGGTCTGGGCGACACCTCGCCTGTGGCCGGATTGTACATGAAGATCTGCTTGCTCCCTTCAGCCAGAGGGTTGATGGGACGGGGATCGAGCGCGGCCATATCCACCTTGAACTCGATCCCGCTCAAGCGCTTGGGAAGCTGGCGGCGGATGGCGTCCTCCAGATGTGTGGCGGTCTGAAACTGGACCATTCGCTGGGACTCCTCGATGGTGGAGACAAAATCATAGGCCATCTTCCACTTGACGTTCCGGCCTAACACTTTCCCCCATTCCGCTCCCAGCGCCCGCTCATGTGGATCCTTCGAGGCAGCCCACTCGCCAACCCGTTCAAGCATGGACCAATCGGTCAGCCTCAGGTATCGATCCAGCGCTTTATACGGATTATACGGAGCGATCCGCGCCATCGTCTCCTTGAAGATCTCCTGGACGTGCAGGTCGATGGCCCGGGTCGTCCGGTGATGGTAGACGTGCAGGTAGAGGGCGAACTTCGCGTTCAGGAACCGCATCAGGGCCGATTCCCCGGCCTTGTGCAGGGTCAGCCCCTTCGGCGTAAAAAATGTGTACAGCAGCAGCCGTTCGATGTCCACCATATCCAGCGAGAAGCCGGTCATATACGCGTCTCGCTGGACATAATCAAGGTTGTCCACGGTATAGACCCCGGAGAAGAGCGGGCGAAGCGCCAGCAGCCAGTCCGGAAAGCCGGTCGTGGGGCCAGCCTCCGGCTTCTTGATCAGAAAGGCGATCTGTCCGGGGTCAAGCCGCTCATTCGACGAAAACGGCCCGCTCGGACTTCGGCGGATCGCTTGGATGATCCGCCCCAGCTTCTTCGTGATGATGGCCATTCCCAGAATCTCGTGGTTCAGTCGCTCGCCGCCGACGTGGAACTGCCGCAAGAAGTGGTCGTCGAAAAAATGCCCGAAGGGGCCGTGTCCCACGTCGTGGAGCAGTCCGGCGAGCCTCAGCAGCTCTTCGATGAACGGCTCCGACGGCAGGGTCTCTCTGAATGTTTCCTTCAGGCTGGGATAGAGATGTTTGGCGAACGCGCCGGCCATATGCATGGTCCCCAGGACATGCTGAAACCGACTGTGTTCGCCGGAGGGGTAGACCCACCAACTGCTCTGCAGTTGGTGGATGCGGCGCAACCGTTGGACCCAAGGGTTGTCAATGATCTCCTTCTCGGTCTGCTCTGACCGATCATCCTTCGGCACTGTAAAAACAATATAGCCATGAATCGGATCTGCCAGTAACGCCACTCCTTCGTAGGGTGACGTGAGTGGCGAGTCCCCACTCCCGGTCGATCGCGGCGCCGTAGCGCGCGGTGTGGCCATCGATCACCTCTCTAGATCAATGCGGATTCCAGGACGATGCCCCGATCCAACATCGCGGTTGCCCGCGAGAGCGTTCGCGTCAGATCGACCGGCAACTCCGGGCTCTCTTCGAGCTGCCGGCACAGGTCGATCAGTCGGCGGAATGCCCGGATGAGGTCACCCTCATGCCCCCCGAAACTCTGCTCCACCAGCGCCAGCCAGTCGTCCTCGCCGGACACCCACCGATGGGTGGCCGCCAGATAAGTCGTGTGCATCGAAACCGGAAGCTCAACCTGGTAGAACCGCTGAACTCTGTCCACCTCCTGGCTCAGATCTTCCAGTGTCTTCACGCGCCGGCGAAGGTGCGCCTGATCGCGGAGGAACAGCCGGGCGGCAGGCTGCTCGGTTGTTCGCGGTTCCTCCACCAGGCATGAGAGGAGCGCTGCGAGTTCCTCTGGTGAAAGCCCGTTCAGGAGCCCGGAGAAGACCACCCGGGCCACCAACAGCTCATTATCGTGGCGCAGTGACGCGATCAGACGGCCTTCCGCACCCAACCGTCCATCCTCGAGGTAGCCGAACTGCTGGAGGATTCCCACAACCCGCAGGAACTGTTCCCAGTAGGAATTCTGAAGTTGCTGCTGCGTCTGATGATGACGCTCCAGCATCTTCCCCAATTGTCGCGACTGCTTGAGCTGCCGCTCCCGGAGCGGCCGTTCCGTGCAGCGGTGACAAGGCATCTGGGAAAGGGCGAGGGCCATCGCGTCGAGTTTCGACCTGCTCTCCTCAGCCGATTCTCCGGCGAAGAAACTGAGCGATGAAGGATGTGGTCGGCCGCGACCGCGACCTTTGCCACCTCCACGGCCGGCCCGCGCGGTCGCGACTCGCAGATGCCTGAGCCGTTCCCGCTCTTGCTCGAGCGCGGCGCGACGCTCCCGATACTCGACCAGTGTGCTGACCGAGCAACAGGGTGATGCCACGCCCTCAGCGTCGGCCAATCTACGGATCAACCCCTCTTGTTCCCTCCGGCTAGCCTCGATCTTCCGACGATTCTGGAACTGGCCGAAGCTTTTCTCTATGGTCTTGCGAATCGCCTCGGGCTCGCGTTGCATTTCGATCAGCAACGCTGCGCTGCTGTAGCCGATCCGGAATCGGCTCTCGATCGGCTCCGGATCGCCTCGTACCAGGCGAACAGCGTCCTCGGCCGCCTCAACTGAATCAAGCGCCAGGAGGCAGGTCCCTTCAGGGTCGATCCCCCGTCGCCCGGCCCGACCGGCCATCTGGAACAGCTCCCCCACGGTGAGTCCCCGGAATCCGAGATCGGTCCGCTTACGAAGCCCTCCGATCACCACGCTTTTCGCCGGCATGTGAATCCCCAGGCTCATCGTTTCGGTCGCGAAGACAACCCGCACCAGTCCCCGCTCAAACAGGACCTCAGTGAGCCGCTTCAATGCCGGCAGAACGCCGGCGTGGTGCAGCCCAGCACCGCGACGCAGCCCACGCAGGATCAATCGATTCAGATCGCTCTCAGGGCTGATGCTTGGATAGTCGAGGAGCGTCTGTTGGATCACCTCCTCGACCTTCTCGCCCCTGGCAGGATCCAGGAGCGGCTCGTCACGCTCCAGGAGGCGGGCGAGCGCTCGCTCGCATCCCGATCGACTGAAGATAAAGTAGATGGCCGGCAGCCAATGGCGCGCCCGCAACACGGCAATAGCGATGCTCTCGTCGAGCGCGCGACGGCGGAAGATACGATGCCGCCGTTCCCCACGCCGCGCCCATCGGCCTATCTCCCGTCCCTCCGACATGCTTCGGCTGGAGAAGGAGGCTTGGAGAATCCGCCGAACCGAAGCCGGCTCCGGCGGCCAGAGTTGCCCCTCTTTATCGCAGAGCAGGTACTGGAGAGGCACCGGCCGGACCGGATGGTGGATAGGTCGGATCGGGCGGTGCGTCTGGCTGATCCACTCGGCGATCTCGCCGATGTTGCTGACAGTAGCCGAGAGGGCGATAAGCTGGACTTCAGGAGGGCAGTTGATGATGATTTCTTCCCACACGGTCCCCCGCCCTACGTTCCCCATGTAGTGGCATTCATCCAGCACCACATAACGAAGCGCCTCGAACTCGCCCCCGTAGAACTTGTTTCGGAGGATCTCGGTGGTCATGACCACGAGTGGCGCGTGGGGATTGACCTTGACGTCGCCTGTGAGAATACCGACCATCTCTTCACCCCACTGACGGGTGAAATCGGCATATTTCTGGTTGCTCAAGGCCTTCAGAGGGGTCGTGTAGGCAATACGGTGCTGATGGGCCAGGGCCCGGAAGATCGCGAATTCAGCGATAAGGGTCTTGCCCGCGCCGGTCGGCGCAGAGACGATCACGGAGCTACCCTCCGCGATCAGACCGATGGCCTCCTCCTGGAACGGGTCAAAGGGGAAAGAATACCGATCGCGGAACGAATCGACAAGCGCATGCGCGTCCTGCGGTAGGGCCGAGGAACCGATTTCGATGGGCCTGTGTCCTGTTGACATCTTTTTTATTAACATTAGCAGATTGCGCCGGTCCCTTCAACTACCTCGGGTTATCTTGCGTGGTCCCCTTGCGTCAGGCATGTACGTCGTGTAAGCTGATCGTGGTGGTGGATGAAGCTGGACAGGCTGAAAAGGCAGAAAGGTCTTTGAACATGATAGAGGAACCAGCACAAACAGAAGAGGTGATCCGAGATCAGATACGAGCCGCGGTGGAGGCGATCGACGCGGCGTTAGAAGGAATCGTGCGCTTCCTCACGCCGCTGAGACCGACTATGCGGAATGAGCTGATCCAGCTCCTGGGCGGCCACATAGAACAGGCAAGGCACGCCAAGGAGTCTCTCGAAAGGATCCTTCTGGAGTTACAGCGGCAAAAGAAGTAGTGAGGGTCAGATCTCCCCGCTCGGCTTATCCCCGGCAGATTCAACGATTCGGACATAACCCAGGGTCCGCAGGAATCGCTCTCCCTCAGCCGATTTAAGGAAGCTCAGCAGATAGTCGCTGAAGCTTTTCGCCATGTCCGTTGAGAGATACGGCGGATGACCCGCCGCGCACCAGATTGTGATCTTATGATAGAGGCTCTGAACGTCTCCCGCCATAGCGACTCCTTTTCACCGGACCTTCGACTTTGGAGCGCCAAGCTCCGACCCCTCCTCACCCTCGACCTTGGCCTGCATCTTCTTCACCAGATCCTGGTAGGAGGAAGTGCGGATGATCTTGCTGAACTGAGTGCGATAGTTGTTCACCAGGCTTACACCCTCGACAACAATGTCATAGACCTCCCACTTGGCGTCCGCCTTCTGCACACGGTAGAAGATCGGGATTTCCTGGTTCCGTTTGGTCACGATTTTCGTCCGCACCTCGGAGTAGTTGCCATCCGCCGTCTCCTCCAGGTACAAGACCTGCTCGCCCGTGTACCCCTCGACCCGGTCGACATAGGCCCGCTCCAACAGGTCGGTAAAAAGGCCAACGAATTTGGTGCGCTCCTCGGGAGTACGCTCGTTCCAGTACCGGCCCATGGAGCGCTTTGACATCTCGGCAAAATCAAATCGCTCCAACACGGTCTTGCGGAGCTTAGCCCGACGCTCCTTGGTCTTCTGCTCACCCTTGAGGGCCGGATCGGTCAAGATCTTGATTACCTGGTCAACGGTCCCCTTGATCTGATCCGTCGCCGGGCCGGCAAGGCTCTGTCCCGGCGTCCACAAAATCGCTATGGCCGCCCCAGCAGCAAGCACTAACGTCTTCCATCCATATCTGGTATCGGAATAGTTCGCGGTCACTTCGCCTCCTCCTTCACGGCTCGACCTGTAGCATGTTCGATGTTCGCAAGCGCAAGATTGTAATTGTACATCGCTTTAAAATTGTCTGCCCGTAGCCTGGCGTATGACTCTGCGGCCTGGCCCAGTTCTTTGGACTCCCCGACCCCAAGATCATAGTTCGCTTTGGCCGCCACCAGCCATTTCTTCGCGTTCCGCCACCCATCCTCCGTCGCCTTAAGCGTCTCCTTTGCCTCAGTCAACTCCCGATGGGCTTTTCGCACCTGTACCGGAATCCCCTGCTCCGCAAACGACTTCATCTCCCCAACCTTCAAGTGTTCCGCCTGGGCCACCCGGATCTTTCCCCGGGTGATCCCGAAGTCAAGATCATACTTGAAACCCAGGACAACCACAGTGTAGCGGTCGTTCAACGGATCGAAGGCCCAGGGGTTCTGCTGCCGGGTTCGATTGCCCGCCTGAGCGTACACGCCATTTAATGCGACGAAGAACTGGGGATACAGGTTGCTCTCCTCAGCTTTGACCAGCGATGCCGTGGCCTTCAGTCCTGCCCGTACCTGGGTCATCTCCGGCCGTAGCTCCAGCGCCATGCCCATGCCCCGATCTTCCGACTCCACCTCCTTGGGGACGACCTCCAGCCCTATCGCATCCAGCTCAAACGGGTGTGTCCGATCAAGACCTGCATAGAACATCAGGCCGGTCGTGGCCAGATCGAACCCTTTCTGGGCCTCCTCCCGGTTCTTCAACACCTCGCCTCGGAATGCTTTTAACTTGTACAGATCCATCTCATCAGCCCCCGGCACTTCAGCCTTGAGCTGTCGTTCCGTCTTGTCGATCGCCTTGTCGAGATCCTTCTTGATCTCATCGATCAACCCAAGCATGTCGCTCGCCAGCAGTCGGCCGTAGTACAGCTCCTTGACCTTTAAGATCAGGTCGGCAGCCTTCTCCTCCACCTTGGCCTTCTCGACCTTTACCCCCTCTTCCGCCGCTTCTCGAAAGCCCGTGAGCTTTCCGAATGTGTAGAGCGGTTGGACCAGCTTCATCTCGACGCGTTCGAACACATTATCGACAGTGGGTTTGTCCTTTCTGTCCGGAGACCCCCCCTCAACGGTGCCGCGGGCTCGAGACGACGGCCCCACGATCCCGACCACCTCAATCTGCGGGAGCCGGCCGGCATCGGCCTGGTCTTTCTTCGCCATCGCCGCCTCAGCGCCTCTCTGCATCTGACGGATCTCTGGGCTGACGGCCAGGGTACGCTGAATGAGATCCTTCAAGCTGTAGCCGGCTGTCGGCGCCAGCGATTGCGCGGCTGCCGGCCGCACGACAGCCACGGTTGTCATGAGCGCCAAGGGCAACACAATCCAATGTGCTTTTCTCGCTCGGCCTGCATTCGTCATGGGCGCCTCCTTCGAGAGCGACAGATCAACGTGGGCTCACAGATTGCCTCTTCCGATTAGAGCTTACCAAAGATATAATTTGCGATAAGTTGCTCTATGTCGATGGGATCTTCGGTATCCCGGAGCTTACCGCCAGGTCGGATCAGCGCGTCTGAGCCTCCGGGCGTAATCCTCACATACTTCTCGCCGATCAGCCCCTTTGTCCGGATTGAGACGATCGCGTCATCCTGGAGCTTTACACCGGGGTCGATGCTCATGGCCACAACAGCCCGATAGTTCTTCAGGTCGATCTCTCTGACCCGGCCCACCTCGACTCCGGCGATCTCGACTACCGCTCCATTCTTCAGACCTGCAACCGAGTCGAACTCGGCCAACACAGTATACCCCCGCTCGCCGACCACCTCAAGCTTACCGAGTCTGATTGAGAGGTAGGCTAACGCCACGATTCCCGCCACCACGAATAACCCTACCAGCGTTTCCATGGTCAGTCGCTTCATCGATCTCGCTCTCCGTCTTGATCTCCGAAGAATCCTGTCGGCATCGCTAGAACCTACACGGCAGATCGGTTGGCCTGTTCCGAACCAGTCTGGCCGTTGCTGGCCCCGGTGATGAACTGCCGGATAATGGGATTGGCGGAAGCCATGATGGCCTCTGGACTGCTGTGCTCCACGATGATCCCATTATCGAGCATCGCCACCGTCTGGGCGATGTCGAAAATCTCCGGAATCTCGTGGCTGACCACGACCGCGGTGAATCCGAAGCGCTTGTGGGCGTCCAGGATCAAACGGTGGATGGAGTTCAGCAGGATCGGATCGAGGCCCGTCGTCGGCTCGTCAAAAAGGATGATCTCCGGATCATGGACCAGGGCTCGGGCCAGAGCTGCCCGCTTCCTCATCCCCCCGCTAAGCTCTGCGGGATATTTATGCGCCATATCAGCAAGCCCCACGGCCTCCAGTCGCTGCATGGCGCGCTTGGCAATCTCGCCTTCTGACAGCCGGGTCTTTTCTCGCAGCGGAAAGGCAACATTGTCGAACACCGTCAGCGAGTCAAACAATGCGCCCCCCTGGAACAAGACGCCGAACTTTTCCCGCACCAGATCCAAGGCTTTACCGCGGAGCCGGCCGAGGTCGGTCCCATCGACCAGCACCTGACCGCTATCCGGTCGCATAAGGCCGATAAGGTGCTTGAGCAACACGCTTTTACCGCCTCCGCTCCGTCCAATAATAGCCGTAACCTGCCCCCGTGGAATGGTCAGGTTCACCCCCCTGAGTACCTGTTGCCGATCAAAACTCTTGTAAAGATCAACGATCTGGATCATCCAATTTAAAACAGGACAGCGGTCATGAAGTAGTTCCAGACCAGCACGAGGACCGATGAGAGGACCACGGCCTCAGTTGTCGCCTTTCCCACGCCCTCGGCCCCGTACTCGGCATAAAACCCCTTGTACGTGCATACCCAGGTGACAATGAGGCCGAAGCTCAGCGACTTCAGGAAGCCGCCCCGTATGTCACTCATCTCCACCATGTTCCGCATCTCGGAAAAATAGGTGCCGGCACCGACACCGAGTAGCTTGACCCCAATGAGGTAGCCGCCATAGATTCCAACTACGTCGAAGATGGCCGTAAGGAGAGGGATCGCAATCAATCCCGCGATCACCTTGGGCACTACCAGGTATTTCATGGGATTGACGGCCATCGCCTCCAGCGCGTCGATCTGTTCGGTGATCCGCATGATGCCGATCTCCGCGGCGGAGGCCGATCCGGCCCGCGCCGTCACCATCAGGGCTGCCATCACCGGCCCCAGCTCCCGGATCAGGCTCAGGCCAACGGCCGGACCGAGAAGGGCCTCGGAGCCGAACTTCCGAAGCGTGTAGTACCCCTGAAGCCCTAGGACCATTCCGCTGAAGCCCGCGGTGAGAAGAATAATCGAGCCTGACTTCACCCCGATAAAATGGAGCTGACTGACAATGCGCCTGAACTTCAACGGTGGTCGAACCGCCCAGAAACCGGCGGAACCCAAGAAGATGGCCATACGTCCCATGGCCTGGACTTGTGTGAGAACCGTGCGTCCCACGGCCTCCAACGGGTTATTCATTCTTAACTCCAAGGGGGTTTCTCAGCGCGCCCGCGAAGCAACTGACAGCTTGGTAGAATTACACACGCTCCCCGAGTTGTCAATCATTTCCTATCGTTCGCTGATCGAAGTTTTGGTCCGCATTTGAACCTGAGCGCCTCCGAACCCTGTCACCCGCATGTGGAGTTACCATCCGTTATACACTACCGGAAGATAACTCTTGTGCCAAGATCATAAGTTTATTATTATACTCTCTATCCTTTATGAAGATAAGCATCAATCGTCAGTCATCAGCGGTCAGCCCACCAGGAATATCTGAAGGCCGAGCGCTGATTGCTCGTTCATACTGATACAGCGTCACTACATCGAGAGTTGGCGCTCAGGTGAGGAGGCTGAGTTGAGCATGACAAACATCCCACCAACCCCAACAACCTTCGGCTGCCTAAGACGTGGGACACGTCATCGGAGCCGGCCTGCGCTCGTCGGTCTTGCAGTGATACTGCTGGGGCTTGTATCGATGACCTCCGAAGCGAACCCCGTCCCTAATCCGGCCAGCATTCCCCTGCCTATCAGCGGGACGATGGATGAGAAGGGGATTCCGGTCGGCTGGGATCTGGAGGTCTTCCATGACCATCCTCAGATTAAGCTCGAACCACTCAAAGATGGTCGATTCGCCATCCGCCTCGCGAGCAATGAAAGCTCCTTCGGGCTGTACAAGACGGTAGAGGTCGATCTGAAGGAGTTCCCGATACTAACCTGGTGGTGGAGGGTGGATCGTCTGCCTGTCGCAGGCGACGCCCGTGAAAAGAACACGAACGACCAGGCTGCCCAGGTCTACGTCGCCTTCCAAGACTCGCTTATCCAACTGCGAAACCCCGTGATCGGCTACCTCTGGGATAGTAATGCCCCGGCAGGAACTGTCGCCGACGGCTATGCCCCCGTCACCCCTATCAAGGTCATGGTCCTGCGGAGCGGAAAGCAGCAATTAGGCAAATGGGTGCAAGAGCGTCGAAATATCGCCGAAGACTACGTGCGGCTGTTCGGCAAGAACTCGCTCCCTAAGGTGGGGCGAGTCGCCATCTGGATCAATACCCAGCATACGAAGTCAACTGCCCAGGCGTCCTTCACTGACCTGCAGTTTCTCCGAGCCAATTAAGCCAGGTCCTCTACTGACTAGTGCGTCTCACTGGTAGAACGCCTTCGCCAGGGACTTGATAGGAACGATCTTCTCCTGGTCGTCATGTGTGGACTGGTAAGGCCAGCAAATCCACCAGAGCCTGTCACGTTGAAACAGCCCACGTACACTGCCTTTTCTCGGCATAGCCCTCCCTCAACGTTACCGCCCGAGTCTGCCGAATCCTGCCCGGCTCGAATCGGGGTTGAAGAACTCTACCGTGCCGCCTTGCACCTTGCCGTAGCCCACGTTTCTCCCGCTCGCATCCCTGAACTCGATGGTCTGGGAGGGACCGCTGCCGCTAGGAGGCACCTGGTCGGGGTCCACATGCCACCGGCCTTCTGCGACCTCGCGGAGGGTCTGATCGCGCCAAGCCGGGAAGCCGCAGGCGGAGACCACCACCCCAATGAGCAGAAGAGACACGAACCAGATCGCCCAATTTTTACATCTGTCACTCACGTTACGAAGCCGCGTCAACATGCCATGCCCTCACCGCCCTACAGCCCCCGGTAAACATCTCGTCGCCGGTGCTTGACCCTCAGGACTTCTACCGTTCGCGCCTTGTCGTCTATGTCATAGAGTACCCGGATCTACCTACTCATAACAGCGAGGAGCCATAATTTGCTTGACAAGCGCCCAGAGCGCCGATAATAATTCGACTGGTTCTAGGTCGGAGCCGCTGGTGGGGCTCTTGGAGTGAAGAGCAGAATCGCGGCGAGCGGGCCGAGGGATGGCGGAGCGACTCTACTTCAGTTCACGTGAATTCGTACACTCGGGGGGGACAATAATGTTTAAGAAATGGTCTCGTAGGTCTAGCGTCTCTCTTGCAATCGCATGCCTGACGTTCGCTGTGGTTTATCTATGGGGGCCGAAAGAAGCCAGTACCGCTTCGTTTTTCTCGAGTACTCAGCAATGGGCGGTCACGAGCGATGGCTACAATATTATCGCCAGGTACAATTTCGATACTCAATCGTGGGCACTCAGTTCTTGGAACTACGGCAGCGGCTACTTTTACTATAATGTGCCTTTTGGCACACATAAGGCTTTCTACCTCTTCGATGACAATACCCAGCGATGGACCGAGTCGATCTACATAAAGGATTTCGCGCTGTAGGTAGATCGAAGTTCGCTTGCGTTTTGACCCGCAGACGCTTTGCGGCCAGAAGAGTCGCAAGCTTCGGCGGAGGCTCGTGGGACAGGCGGAGCAGTCTCGTGCGAGTGAGCAGCTAAACCCATCGGTCAACCCGAGCCGATTTCCCTAGGCATCACCGTTTCCAGCGATAGGTGACGGGAAACCAAGAAGGTCGCTACAGCAGCGAGGCAGGTGGATGCACCCAGCAGAATACAATACGCGGCGCGTTCGCATTGGACTGCTTCTCGGAACCATCCCGGTGTGCGTCGCAGCTTTTGTGGTGCGGCCCGAGCCAGCGCAGGCGGTGTTGCCCGAGACCCGCCTTGAGATCGAGCACAAGCAAACAGAGGTACTCGCGCCCCCCCTGCCGGAGGCAGGTGAGACAACCTCTTTCCGTTACGCCCGGGCTCAGGGCGACCAGTATCTGATCACGCCCACTGACGGCTCACAGTCCTACTTGGTACCCACAAGCTTTTTGCAGGTCACCTTAAACAACAGCCAGCTCGACAACTCACAGAAAGCCGAGTTGCTGCAAGCTCATCCGGCATTAATGCAGGGCATGTTCACAGCCGCCTATCCTGACGGGACAGTTCGATTTGAGACGCCATTTACGCCCCAGTCGTTTCAGGGCACGGATGGGACACAGGTGCGGTTGGAGCAAGACCCGCTAGCGGGGCCATATGTACGGGTGCAACTGACCGGCGGCACGGAGCCTGCGAGATTTTCGATAGCACGTGCAACGGCGGAGCAGATATTGGCCAATAAACAGTTAACAGACGATCAGCGGCTGCAGGGCTTGAGGTCCTTTCCGTTTCGGTTACCGGAGGAGGCCCGAGCAGGAAACTTTGCACAACTATCAGCAGCGGACTTAGCGCGGCTCGTAAAGCAGGAACCAAGGTTAGGCCAGTATCAATTCGTTCAGATGGCGACACCACCCTCGACAGCGTCGCGTAGCGTGGCGCAGATCCTCCCCCGTCCGCAGTTGCCGTTTCAGGTCTCTGACAGTACGGTTGAGCAGCCCCAGTCAATTCCCGGAACCTATCCGCCGAGCAGTGGTAAGATGCCACGACTGGCGACTGGGACCTCGCTTTCGCATGTCGTGGGAGCCGAGGCGGTCGATGCCCATGGCGTATCGACGAGTGCATGGCATTGGGCACCGTACATTATTGCGCTGGGTCTTTTTGTCCTTGGGCTGATTTCGATCATCGCGCTCCATCGGAGGCAACGCGTGTGACGTGCAGTAGAGCCAAGAGAGATTACTGAGAATTTCAGAGCCTTCGGTCTGCGTGGCTTCGAGTCCCGCCCCCGGTTCGATCTGTCGGGGGCTTTTCTTTTATTAACGGTGCCCTCTTTCAGGCTACGCCCGCTTGGTCACCCCGGCCGCAACCGGTTCGCACTCAGGACCAGTTTCTTCCGGTAGAGGCCCCAAGAGATACACAGGTTTTGTGCGCGTCCCCTTGGGGAGACACCTCAGCATGCCACCTTGCATGGTGCGAAGACTTCCCTCCGTTACTGTCGACCAATTCTCTCACGAGACCCAAGTTTTGATAGCCCAACACGCCAGCAGGGATGGGTCAGACCGGTACACGGCTGGTGCGAGTCACATACTATGTTTGATCGTCTTTCATCGCACTCTGCTCACCATCGAGAGGTGGGGCGCTAACCCTGCGTCAGTGTGAGCGTCGCTTAGTGAATCTGCAGGCTTAGGAGAAGGGTGGCGGAGGCGTGTGGGGGACGCCTCTATCTAGCCAGCAATCCCAAGAGAATCAAGGAGTTGTGCGACTGCTGTTTTCTCAGTGTCCCTCTGGGTGTACATTCCATCCCCAATTCCGGTTTGTGGCAGCCGTTCCACCGCCGCCTTCAGGTGCGCCTCATCGATCCGTAAATAGCGCCGAGTTGTCTGGTAATTTCGGTGGCGGGCCAGTCTCATTACGGTGGGAACGCTCACTTGGGGGTCCAGGGCCAGTCTCGATATGAAGGTATCGCGCAAGCAGTGAAACGTGACGCCCTCCAGTCCCGCCTTTTTCACATAGCGGATAAACAAGTCACTCAGCTTGCTCGGTATCCTGGGGAACACCAAAGGGCCAGTTCGCTCCAGAGATGCCAGCAGCCGCCAGGCTGTCGGGTCCAATGGCAGTTGCTCACGCTTGCCGCTCTTGGGCCGGGTGACGGTCAAGCTCTCGGCTGGCAAGTCAATGTCCTTCCCTCCCTGCCTCCTGCTCGCGCCTCAAGCAAGTTTGGCCGCCTCTGGCGATCTCTTCCATGATCCACGCCACATGGTTGACCGTCTCGTGGCAGAGATCACCGGTGTCGGCTGTGCTAAGCAGATCCGCAAGGCTCTCCAACCAGCCGAACGCTTGCCCAGGCTCATCGATCTCAAGGACTCTGATTGGTGATTCGTCATCTTCCAACGAGGGATCAGCCAGCGGGGGTGGTACCATCTGAAGGGTCGGGGTGTGGGGGGTCTGTTTCTTTGTCTGTGCTCCCATTGTCCTTACCTCCTGTTTTTCGCAACTCGTTTTACTTCCCTCTCAAGGAACTGTCGGGCGGCCTCCTCCAGAAGCGCCGCAAGGGTAGTACCTTCCTTAATCGCCTTAATGCGGAGCGCTGCATGGAGCTGTTTGTCAAGTAAGAACGTCGTCTTCCTCTTCTCGGTGTCCACTGGTTAGCCTCCTAGAGATGGTTTACCGTACCGCCGTATAGCTGTCAAGACTTTTCTTCGCGCCCGACCGATTTTACCAAGAAACAGAAATCTTGCGCACTTTTCGATGAGGTTGCTTCGCTCTCCCTGTCTCTCCTCACCCGCTGCCTCACCTTCTCCCGCTGTGACTACCTTTCAGGATAGGTCTTTCGGCCTTTGCCTAATGGTCGGCTATACTGTTTTTCCCGTCGTTCAAGAATCCATGCATCGATCAAGGCGCTTGTGGTGATGAGTTTTCCGTCAGGCTGGTGGGCCATGGGGAGGCGATACCGTGTCCCCCACCGCCTGACCGTCCGCTCATGGCAACGCAAGTACCCGGCGATCTCTCGCGCTCCCCTCAAGATGCCAGTGCGCGGATGCTCCTGGGCCAGCCCGTCAATCTTCCTCTCAAGCCGCTCCAATATCGCCCGCAGGGGTTCATCATCTGGCATAGGTTCCCCCTCTCACGCGCGACGTTCGCCTACAATCGATGTTCTCGCGCCGCCCCTTATCCTTGTTACCTCTCCGCTCCGCCTCCCGCCGATCCCGTGCCCACCGCTCCAGCGCATCAGCCAATAAGCTCCACTCGCCGTCTGCTCCCTGAATCACCGGGAAATTCTGCTCACGATGCCACGCCAGGATCGTTGACTCCGGTAGCCCCGTGACGGCGCTTATCACCTCCAATCCCCGCCAGCACTCGCTTTGTCGCGCCATCTTACTCGCCCTCCTGTTCCAGGCCATACCGCTGACGAAACTCCGAAGGAAACGCCGCCGCCCGTTGTTTCAATTCTTGCGCCCGTCGCAAATCCCCCTCCGCCTTCTCCAGGGTCCTTTGAGCCTCCTCAATCATCGCCTCGATCTTCGCGGCACAATACCGCTCGATGGTGGGCTCCAGATTCCGCAACTCCCGTTGAAAGCCTCGCTCCAGTTCCGCCCGGCTCGCCTCAATCGACTCGCGGGCCTCTCGGTAGACCAGCGCGTCAAGCTCAGGCCCCCGCGCCTCATCGGCTCAGCTCCCTCTCCATCTCTTGCGCCGGTAGGTGTAGCTCGCCAAGCTCACGGCAGAAAGGGCAAACGCCCGTCTCGGTATGCCATGCCGCCGCCGCCTCTCGGAGGGTCCGCCAGGCCGTCTGAGGGTCCGCTTGCGCCTCCAGTCTTATGATCTCACGATAGGCCGCCTGGAACACCTCCATCGACTCCGACTCTGGAAGGCTCCAATACCGCCGGTACGCCTCGGCTAAGGTGGGGTCAGGTTGCAGCAATCGGAGCAGGTCTACCTTGTGCCTTACGATCTTGTCTCGAAGCTCTGGCGTCACCTTCTCCGTCGGGCCGAAGGCTAACCGGTCGCCCTTCGGGTGGAGGATTACGCCGTGCTGTTTGAGTTCAGTCAACAGGGCTGTCGCCGTCACGTCACACCTCCTCGAAATCGCCTAAGATGCTCATCGCCCCCCTAAGATGCTCACTATTTTGAATGAGCACCTTAGACACTTTTTGAGCATCTAAGGACCAAAACCACTTGCCGCCTTCGCCAAACGTGTCACGTTTCGAGGTCACTCCGGCAAAGCTTTTTGCCCTCCTGAGCGTCGCGTCCGCAATCCCGGCTTGCCGCGCCGTCGTTTGTATCGTCCTAACCTCCACCGGGCCGTTCTTCAGGATCGAACGTAGGAAGTCCGCCGCCTCTTCCAGCACCGACCGCTCCTCTTGCGATACCGGAGCCGCCAACAAGGCGTCAGCCGTATGCGACGATGCCCCGTCCCACACGATGCGGGCCGTGTCGTCTATGGCCTCCACACGAAACGCCAGCGACTCCGGCATACGCGAAAGATTCGTCTTGATTCCTGCCAGGATTCGCCGCTCCTCGTTCTCCGGGTCTTTGGCTACCAGCAACGCCATCCGTGCCGCGCCGACAATCCCGATACTCCCCCCACCGCGATAGATGCTTTGCGAACCTCCAGACTTATTCAGGTGACGGATCACAAGCACCGCAACGCCGAGGTCCTCCGCCATCTTGGTTAATGGGGCCAGGGCTTGCCTTACGTCTTGGTCTCTCCAACTATTTCGTTGACTTGGTAAGTAGGCCATCAAGGGGTCGATAATAACGATCCTCGCCACAACTTGTTTACACGCACAGGTTAGCGCCGCCAGGTCTTCTACTGTCGGGACTCGCAGCTTACCGTCCACACCTTTCACACCCTGGAGCGCGACAATTTTCTCCAGATCCGCTCCGGCAACCTTGAGCCTTGGAACAACCGTATCGGCCAGGCCATCTTCGAGTGTCAAGATCACCGCCCCACCCGGAAGCGACGGCGAACCGTCCGGCATTGCTGAACCATTGGACACCCGCGCCGCCACGTCAAACGCCAGGGTCGATTTGCCAAGGCCGGGGTCGCCGTCTAACACGGTCAATTTCCCCAACGGGATTCGACGGGGCCATAGCCAGGTCACAGGTTCAGGCTGTACGTCTGCGAGTCGAATAATGACGACATCTTCTGGTTGACTCTGCGTCTCCGTCGCGCCGGTCGCCGTAAACTCCGGTCGGTCGGGTTGCTTGAAGGCATTACTAACAATCTTCTCGATCTCCGCGTCAGGTAGCGGGGGTTCGCACCGTTCCGCATTCATCACCCGCAGCGCCGCAAGGCTCGCTTTGGGGCTGAGCCCACGAGCTTTCTCACTTCGGGCCAGTCTGTAGAGTGTATCGTTTCGCGTGCCGTCCTTGATCTTCTCCCCGACCGTGAAGCCGTTGCCGTTGGTGGCTTCTGGCCGGAGCTTGTCCAGTAACCAGGCCGGGGCCTTTGCAATCGCTACGTCGTCGGGGTGACTCGATGCCTCAAAGACATAGTGCCGCCCGCTCTCGTGGAGGCTCTGGGGGGCCACGATGTACCCGCCGTCGCCTTTAATGTCCAAGCCAGGACCGAGCACACCTGAGCCCGATTTGACCGGGTAGCCTGGGCACCGGAAAAGAATATGCTGCCCACCACCGCCCGTCTGCGCCTCGACCGTCGCAGGTAACGCGCCATGTTGGGCTTCGAGGTCTCGGAGGGTGTCGTCGCCGCCATGCCGGGGGTCCACGTCTAGGACAAAGAACCCGCTCCTTTCGCCGGTCGGTATCCCGATGTTCGCATGGGGCCAGCGCGTCCACCATTGCCGGATCGTCGCCGGGTCCGTTGTCGCCTGGTTCGGCCAGTCTTTGATTTTGGGTGTCTTGCCGGGTGAGTCGCAAGGAAAGACCGGCCAGCCGCGCCGGGCATAGTCCAGGGCCGCATCAAGCATGGTTGCTACCGCCGTTCGGGTCATCGCGCCACCTCTTCCCCGGGCAGTCGCTGAAGACCGCGGGCTATGACGCGATCAAGATCGACGCGCCTGAACCTCACTGCCTTTCCCAGCTTCACGGTTGGTAGTCCGATCCGCATACGAAAAGCAGGGGTTCTGAGGCTGGAGATGGGGGTAGCTAAATAGTTGGAGGCTTCCTGAAAGGTGAGTAGAGCCGCTAGCGCCTGCTGCCAGTGCTTGTCTTGAGGATTACTTGGTGCGAGTCGGGTGGGGTTTTGTTGCATGGCCGCGTCTCCTTGAGTCCGACCGGCTTCTGCCGGGGACTTGCAGGTTCGCGGCCTCACGGGCCTTAGTTGTGTGGGCCTCTACTGGGCCTCTGTCGGTCGAAGCGAGT
>JAGWRQ010000182.1 GCA_028869615.1 Candidatus Methylomirabilota bacterium
ACCGATGCGACTCGTCGCGGATCTGCTGAAGCAGTTGCCTGACTCTGGACCGTTCCGGCAGCGCGACCGGCGCGGACTTGCCCGGGTAAAAGATCAACTCCTCTTCCTTGGCCAGGCTTACCATTGGCAGCGCATGAAGCCCAAGCTCCCTCGCCACGCCAAGCGCGGCGTTGAGCTGGCCGCGGCCGCCGTCAAGCAGCATGAGGTCTGGCAGCGGTATCTCCTCGGCCTTGTGTAGCCGCCGCCGCACCACCTCGGCCAGCATGGCAAAGTCGTCCGGCCCCTGAACCGTCTTGATCTTGTAGCGCTTATAGGCCGATTTTTTGGGCCTGCCGTCCTCCCAGACCACCTGGGATCCGACCGCCAGCGTCCCCGAGATGTTCGAGATATCGTAGGCCTCGATCCGCCTGGGCGGGGCCGGGAGATCCAGCACCGCCTGTAGCTCGTTCAGGGCCTGCTCGCGACTCTGTGAAGATCGGAGCGACAGCGCCAAGGCCTCCTGCGCATTGGTCAGCGCCATCTGGATCAGCCGCGCCTTGCGCCCGCGCCGAGGGACCAGCAGTTCCACCTGACGATTGGCCCGGGAAGCCAGCCAGGCCGCAATCAGCGGAGCATCCTCCACGGGGTGGGATAACAGGATCTCTCGGGGGATATCCCGGGCGCCGAGATAGAACTGTTTGAGTACAGCGGATAGCATCCCGCCGGCGGTCTCGGTTGTCAACTCGAAGGTAAACGTCTCGCGGCCGATCAGCCGGCCTCGTCTGATCAGGAAGAGCTGGACCTGGGCTTCCCCACCTTCCACCGCGAGGCCAAAGACATCCTGATCCTCGTCCCGTGGCGAGATGACCCGTTGGCGCTCAAACACTTGGCGGAGCGACGCGATCTGATCACGATATGTGGCGGCCCGCTCGTATTCAAGCGCCTCTGCCGCCCGCTGCATCTGTTGTTCAAGGCGCTTCGTCAATTCCTGATCCTTGCCTTCCAGCAGCAGTCGCGCCTGATTCACCAGTTCACCGTATGCCTGTTGGCTGATCAGCCCTTCGCAGGGACCCAGGCAGCGGCCCAGATGATATTCGAGACAGAGCCGTCGGCCCTTGATCGATCGGCACTTGCGGAGCGGGATCGTTTTGTTTACGAGGGCCAGGACGTCCCACATGGCGGTGGCCGGGACATACGGCCCGTAATAGAGCGCGCCGTCGTCCTTGATCCGGCGGACCACCTGCACCCAGGGGAACGGGTCGTTCAGATCGAGCTTGAGGAAAGGGTAATGTTTATCGTCCTTGAGGGCGATGTTATAGCGCGGCTTGTGGCTCTTGATCAGGTTGCTTTCGAGGATGAGGGCCTCCAGCTCGTTCGCCGTAATGATGAACTCCAGGTCGGCGATCTGCTCCATCATGAGCCGAATCTGGACCCGCTCGGGCGCGTCCGGCGCCTCCGTGAAGTAGGAACCGACGCGCTTCTTCAGCGACAGCGCCTTGCCGATGTACAGCACATGGCCTCGCGCGTCACGGAACAGATAGACACCCGGCGCATCCGGGAGATCTTTCACCTTTTCTCGAAGTCGATCGATCTGCTGCATTATAGATAGAAAATGTCATAGGCGGACGGGCATGTCAAGGCGCGCCGCCACTCAAGACCCTTGACAGCATTATCCCGAGGGCGTAGGCTGTTGCATGGTTCTCGCGGCTTCGGCCGAGGCCGCGAAAGAGAAAGAAGCGATCACAGAAAGGAGAGTGTGGATGGCGGGAAAGTTCCAACCGTACCGAGGGGAGAAGCGCCGAAAGGAGACCGCGCGCAAGGCCAAGAAGGAGGAGAAGCTCCGAAAGAAGCTGGAGAAGAAGGAGGGTGCTCTACCGACCGGGGAGGGTGAACCTGAAGGGGGTTCGCCTCTCGCCGAAGAGCCGCCGGCCAGCCCCGCCTCATAATGCTGGGCGGGTTCAGTAGTTATGGTCTGGCGATCCGTGCCCGCTTCCGCCCATGCCGGTCCAGTACCCTCTTGCGCAGTCGCAGGCTCTTCGGCGTGACCTCCAGCAGCTCGTCTTCTGCCAGATACTCGACGCAATTGTCGAGGCTCATCTGGCGCAGCGGTGTGAGGCGCACCGCGATATCGGAGGTCGAGGATCGGATATTCGTCAGTTGCTTTCGCTTTGCGACATTGACCTCCAGGTCCCGCTCTTTTGCCGCCTCGCCCACGACCATTCCTTCATACACCTCGGTCCCTGGTCCGATGAAGAGGATCCCGCTCCCCTCCGCGTTCGCCAGGCCGTAAGCCGTGGCTACCCCCGCCTCCCACGCGACCAGCGACCCGCGGTCACGCCCGCGGACCTCCCCGACCATGGGTTCATAGGCGTGAAACAGGCTGTTGAGCAGCCCAGTCCCGCGCGTCGCGGTCAGGAACGCCTGCCGAAATCCCAGCAACCCTCGCGTGGGGACCGTGAACTCGTAGTGGACGAACCCCTGTTCACCCGTCCGCATATCCACCAGACGCCCTCGCCGCACCCCCAACATCTCCATCACCAACCCTGCCTGCTCCTCCGGCACCTCGATGCTGACCCGCTCGAACGGCTCCAGCCGCTCTCCGCTCTGCGGATCGGTCTGAAAGATAACCTCAGGCCTCGAGACCTGCAGTTCATACCCCTCGCGCCGCATCGTCTCGATCAGGACGACCAGATGTAACTCGCCTCGTCCGGCCACCAGGAAGCTGTCGGGGCTGTCTGTGTCATGGACTCTCAGGCTGACATTGTGCTCGAGCTCCTTAAACAGGCGCTCGCGGAGGCTGCGGCTTGAGCTCCACCGTCCCTCCCGCCCCGCAAAGGGACTGGTGTTGACGCTGAAGGTCATCTGTACGGTCGGCTCGTCGACCCGGATCGGGGGCAGGGCCAGAGGGTTATCCTTGTCGGCAATCGTCTCCCCGATTCCAATCTCCTCAAGGCCGGCCACCGCCACGATCTCGCCGGCCTCCGCCTCCTCGACCTCGACTCGGTCCAGCCCCTGATGCACAAAGACCTGAGCTACCTTGTCGGGGTAACAGGTTCCATCCTTTGCGATCCGGATGACCTCCTGGGCTCGGCGCAGACGGCCGGCGTACAGGCGGCCGATGGCGATCCGGCCCTTATAATCATCATAGGCCAGGAGATTGACCAGCATCTGCGTGGGACCATCCGGCTCCACCGCGGGGGGAGGCAGAGATCTGAGGATCGTGTCAAACAGGGGCTGCAGGTCAGGCGTCAGCGTGGTCGGTGTGTAGCCAGCCTGTCCACGGAGGGCATCTGTGTAGACAATCGGGAAGTCCGCCTGCTCTTCGGTTGCCCCTAGATCGATGAACAGATCGAAGGTAGCATTGGCCACATAGTCGGTTCTGGCATTGGCGCGATCGATCTTATTGATCACCACGACCACCTTGTGCTGGCGTTCCAGGGCCTTGCGCAGGACGAACCGGGTCTGGGGCATCGGTCCATCCACGGCATCTACCAGCAGCAACACGCCGTCCACCATGTTCAGAACTCGCTCGACCTCGCCCCCGAAGTCGGCGTGTCCCGGCGTATCCACAATGTTGATTTTCACGTCTCCGTAGGTCACAGCGGTATTCTTGGCCAGGATGGTGATGCCGCGCTCCCGCTCCAGCGGGTTGGAATCCATAACCCGTTCGACCATCACCTGGTTGTCTCTGAAGATACGGCTCTGCTTCAGCATAGCATCCACGAGCGTCGTCTTGCCATGGTCTACGTGTGCGATGATGGCCAGATTCCTGAGATCGGTGCGCTGCTGTGTCATAATGCCTTCTTTGATGCGATGATGGATCGTGCGACCTGTCTGCGTGCATCGCACAGGCAGGCGTGCCCGACAGTAGGCGGCACGAACGCAGGAAACGTATCTTACAGTCGAAAAACCCAGTGTGGGGAGGCGCGAGAAAGGTCAGAGCCCGAAGGGAAACCGGCTGCGGACCTGCTGG
>JAGWRQ010000183.1 GCA_028869615.1 Candidatus Methylomirabilota bacterium
CGCTCGCGCTACCGACCCGGTGCTGCGGCCGATTCAACAAATGATACCGATGTGGCGATTGGGGATAGATATCTCTCCCATCATCGCGATCCTGGCGTGCCAGTTCATCCAGCGGTGGCTTGTGCCTTCCCTCCAAGAGTTGGCTTGGACCCTTCGCTGATGATTGCCGTTCGGCAGGAGGGCGAGACCGCCTCCTTTCGCGTCCATCTGCAGCCGAAGGCGTCCCGCGGCGCGATCATCGGCGAGGTCGACGGTGTCCTACGGCTCCGGGTGACCGCACCGCCGGTGGAAGGACGGGCTAACGAAGCCTGCCTCCGCCTGCTTGCCAAGGTGCTTGACTTGCCGATCTCTCGCCTTCAGATTGCCGCCGGTGAGCGCGCCCGCGTGAAAACCATCCGGATCACCGGAGCCTCCGCCGATCTTCTTCGTACCGCACTCTGCGACCTGCTGAAGCACCCAACCCGCTAGATCCACAACTATAGGCTGTCGGACTATAGCCGAACCTGGACTTTTTCCGCGTACAATGTTTGATAAAGAGTACGCCTTCGTGTCCGTAACACAGCAGAAGTTAGGCTTGACTCGAACCCGCGTATTTCCTATACTTTTATCGGTTTTGGGGGGGTATGGAGCGCGAGTGAATAAGAGCAGCCGCTTGCCGCTTTCGGCTGACCGAGCAGAGAGAGACAATGGACCGAAATCTGGCGCTTGAGTTGGTGCGGGCGACCGAGATGGCCGCCATTTCGTCGGCTCGTTGGATGGGGTTGGGCAATCCGAGCGCGGCTGACCAGGCTGCGGTCGACGCCATGCGCCATGCCTTCGATAACGTCAGTTTCAGGGGTTCCATTGTCATCGGTAAGGGCGAGCGCGGCAAGGCGCCGACCCTCTATGTCGGAGAACTCCTTGGTCAGGGCGACGCCCCTGAAGTGGATATCGCGCTCGACGCCGTTGAAAGCGGAGCGATCGTGGCCAATGGCCGTCCGAATGCGATCTCCGTCATTGCCGTCGCCGAGAAGGGGTCGCTGCGCCAGGTGCCGGATGCCCACATGGAAAAGATCGCCGTCGGGCCCAAGGCGGCCGGAGCGATCGACATCACCGCTCCCCCCGAGAAGAATCTTCGCGCCATTGCTGAAGCGATGAACTGTTCGGTCGAGGACATCACGGTGGTCATCCTTGACCGACCTCGCCATACCGAACTGGTGAGGCAGGTCCGCGGCATCGGTGCGCGCATCAAACTCATTCAGGATGGTGACCTCTCCGCCACTGTGGCTGTGGCATTCGAAGGGACAGGCGTCGATGTCCTCATGGGGATCGGGGGGGCCAGAGAGGGCGCGCTCGCGGCGACTGCGCTTCAGTGTATTGGGGGCGACATGCAGGGTCGCCTGAAGCCGCTGACGGAGGAGGAGGCGGAACTGGCGCTGAGAATGGGGATCCGGAACCTGGACCGGGTATTTACGATCTCCGATTTGACCGGAGGGGGAGAGATTGACATTATGTGCGCCGCAACCGGGGTGACCGATGGTGATCTCCTGAAGGGAGTTCGCTTTTTCGGCGGAGGCGCCCAGACCCACTCTCTTGTAATGCGCTCGAGATCCGCGACCATCCGCTTCATCGAATCAACCCACCGTTTCGACCGGAAGATGGTCTCGTAGGCCTACATTGAGCACTTTTTGTATCAGCAAGCTATCAACGATCAACGATCAGCTATCGGCATGAAGTTCAAGGGTGTGCGGGGGGCGCCCGACCTCTTGCCTCAGGAGTCCGCGAAGTGGCAGCGCGTAGAGGCGGCAACTCGTTCGCTCTTACAGCGGTACGGCTATGCGGAAATCCGGACCCCTGCCTTCGAACGCACAGAGTTGTTTGTCCGTGGGATCGGCGAGGGGACCGACATCGTCGAGAAGGAGATGTACACCTTCACCGACCAGGGTGACGTAAGCCTCACACTTCGACCTGAAGGGACCGCGCCGGTAGTCCGAGCCTACCTCGAACATCAAATGGCCGCCCAGTGTCCCCTGGTGAAGGTATTCTACCTTGGCCCGATGTTCCGTCGGGAACGGCCACAATCCGGCCGCTACCGGCAGTTCCATCAGATCGGCGTGGAGGCGATCGGCTCCGACCAGCCGGCGGTGGATGCAGAGGTGATCGACCTGCTGTGGGCGCTCATGGTGGAGGAGTTCCGGATTCCCGATCTGCAGCTTCGTCTCAACTCGATCGGTGACGCCGCCTGCCGGCCCACGATCCGCGATCGCCTCTCCCACTATATGTCGGATCGGTCGTCGGAGCTCTGTCCGGATTGCCAGGGGAGGTTGAAGCGCAATCCGCTCCGGATCATGGACTGCAAGCAGGCGGGCTGCCAGCGTCTGGTGGAGGAGGCGCCGAAACCGCTCGAAGGCCTGTGCGAGGCCTGCGCGGCGCACTTCGCCGAGGTTCGGGGTCTGCTGGATCTCCTGAAGATCCCCTATACCATCGATGAGCGGCTGGTCCGTGGCCTTGAATATTACACGAAAACGGCCTTCGAGATGATCAATCCCCGCCTCGGCGCTCAACATGCCCTGGCCGGCGGCGGGCGGTACGACGGTCTGATCGAGGCGATGGGCGGACCCTCGACCCCCGCGATGGGGTTCGCGGTAGGACTGGAGCGGGTCATGGCCTCGCTTCCGCCAGCCCAGGAGGAGGGTGTCCTGCGCGGGGTCTACGTCGCCACAATAGGACAGGAGGCACAGCGGACCGGGATAGGGCTCCTGCAGGAGCTGCGTCGCCGCGGCGTGCGGGGCCTGATGGATCTCGAAGCGCGCAGTCTCAAGGGGCAGATGCGCCAGGCCAATAAGGAGCAGGTCCGGTACTGCCTGATCTTGGGCGACGAGGAGCTGAGACGAGGCCAGGCGACGCTGCGGGATATGGTGAAGGCCGACCAGGTTTCCGTGGCGCTGAATCAGATCGTCGAGCGTCTCGCGGGACTGGAGGGGGTGTAAGCGCGAGCATGGGACGCCTCAAGCGAACCGAGTATTGTGGTCTGTTGCGACCGCATGATGTGGGGAAGTCTGTGGTGCTGATGGGCTGGGTGCATCGGCGACGCGACCACGGCGGCCTTATCTTTATCGATCTTCGGGATCGCGAAGGGATGACCCAGACGGTCTTCAACCCCGAGTTTCATCCGGAGGCCCATGAGGTGGCCCGACGGATGCGCGCCGAATTTGTGGTGGCGATCAACGGTAGGGTCCAGGCGCGCCCGTCTGGGACCGAGAACGTCCTGCTTCCCACCGGGGCTATCGAGGTCGTGGCGGAGGAGGCGCAGATTCTCAATGAGGCCAAGCCGCCGGTCTTTGCAATCGAAGAGCAGACAGACGTCGCCGAAGAGATTCGGCTGACGTATCGGTACCTGGACCTCCGTCGCCCATCACTGCTGCGCAACCTGCGCTTGCGTCACAAGGCGGCCCAGGCGGTTCACCGCTATCTGGACAGCCACGGGTTTGTTGAGGTGGAGACCCCCATGCTGACCCGGAGCACGCCCGAGGGAGCCAGAGACTATCTGGTTCCGAGTCGGCTGAACCCAGGGGAGTTCTACGCCCTGCCGCAGTCGCCTCAGCTCTTCAAGCAGCTCCTCATGGTCGCGGGCATGGATCGATACTATCAGATCGTCCGGTGCTTTCGGGACGAGGACCTGCGGGCCGACCGACAGCCGGAGTTTACCCAGATCGATCTGGAGATGTCGTTTGTAGATCGAGAGGATGTGCTCGAGGTGACGGAAGGGCTGGTGGCGGCGCTCTTTGAAGCGGCCGGCAAACCTTCCCCGCCCAAGCCCTTTCCGCGGCTGACGTATGCTGAGGCGATCGACCGATTCGGCCTCGATGCGCCGGATACCCGGTTCGGGATGGAACTGGCCGATTTGACCGAGCTATTGCGCGGGGTCGAGGCCAAGGCGTTCGCCGAGCCGATTGCGCGAGGCGGCG
>JAGWRQ010000184.1 GCA_028869615.1 Candidatus Methylomirabilota bacterium
CAACTGTGCTCGTGTCGGAGGTCTGCTCGATGCCAGGGGTCGCCGGCACCCTGCTGACGGGAAACAGCAGGTCCAGGAGTCGCTCTTCCGCCAACTCCCTCGCCCGCTCCTGGACAGTCTTGGTCTTTTCTTCTTTTACCATGCTCACCGCCAGCTCGGTCAGATCCCGCACCATCGATTCAACGTCGCGTCCGACGTAGCCCACCTCGGTGTACTTGCTTGCCTCCACCTTGATGAACGGGGCATCAACCAGCTTGGCGAGGCGGCGCGCAATCTCGGTCTTGCCCACCCCGGTCGGGCCGATCATGATGATGTTCTTCGGCGCAACCTCATCCCGCAGCTCCGCCGGCAGCTTCTGCCGCCGCCACCGATTGCGCAGCGCAATAGCGACGGCCCGCTTGGCTTCCTTTTGACCGATGATGTATTTATCAAGCTCGGCCACAATCTGTCGCGGTGTCAACTGTTCCATAGGTCTCTCATCGCACCCCGCACGATTTCATAACTCTTCAATCGTGATTGTGTCATTCGTATACACGCAGATTGAGGCGGCGATCTTCATCGCCTCCTCGGCGATCCTTCTCGCGTCAAGCTCTGAGAAGCCGACAAGGGCTCGAGCCGCAGCGGCCGCGTATTGCCCGCCGGAACCGATGCCAACCACCCCGTCGTCGGGCTCGATGACATCCCCCGTTCCCGAAATGACCAGCGAATGCTCCCGGTCGACCGCCACCAACAGCGCCTCTAATCGGCGCAGGGCCCGGTCGGTTCGCCAATCCTTCGCCAACTCAACCGCGGCACGCGGCAGGTTGCCGCTGAACGCCTCCAGCTTCGCCTCAAACCTCGATTGGAGGGCAAACGCATCGGCGGCAGCGCCGGCAAAACCGGCGATCACTCGATCGTTCCACAATCGACGGACCTTGCGGGCGGTCTGCTTCATCACTGTCTCGCCGAAGGAGACCTGCCCGTCTCCGGCCACCACCACTCTTCCCTTGTGCCGCACTGCAAGGATCGTCGTGCTCCGTATTTTTTGCACCCTCTACCCTCTACCCTATACCCTGATCTTTAGGCGCGCGGATGGGCCTTATCGTAGACCTCCATCAGGTGATCCAGATTCAGGTGGGTATACCGCTGGGTGGTCGAGAGCCGCGAATGCCCCAGCAGTTCCTGAATCGCGCGGAGATCGGCCCCGGCTTGCAGCAGATGTGTGGCATAGCTATGTCGCAGCCCGTGAGGTGTGATCTTCGGCCCCACACCACTCTTATTCAGGTATTTCAATACGACTCGAGCGGTACTCCGTGGACTCAAGCGGCCGCCCTGACGGTTGAGAAACAACGCTACGGGCTCGGGGGCTCCTCGCTTGGACTCCTGGATCAGATCATTCCGCCGATCGAGATAACGCCTCAGAGCGGCAGTCGCCTTCGACCCCACCGGAACGATCCGCTCCTTCCCTCCCTTGCCCATCACCCGAATGAGACCCTCCCGAATATCTACATCCCGTACGTCCAATCCCGTCAACTCGCTCAACCTGATGCCCGAGGCATAAAAGAGCTCAAGGATCGCCAGATCGCGGGCGCCGGGAGGGTCCTGCTCGCCGGGCGACGCCAAGAGTCGATCCATCTCGTCCACGGTCAGATGGGCTGGAAGCCGCTTTGGCAGCTTCGGGGTCGACACGAGCTTCGCCGGATTCGCAGCAACGACACCCTCCCGGCACAGGTACCGGAAGAATGATCGCAGGGTCGCCAGCTTTCGCGCAATGCTGCTTCTGGCGATCCCCCTTCTATGCAGGTCCGCCACGAAGGCCCTGATCGCCATGGAGTCGATCTCGACCGGCTTGATGTCCAGGCGCGGGGGATCCCCGTGCTCAGCGTTACTCACAGCAGGTTCTAACCGCGATGACCGGCCAGCCCTGAGAAACGACCGGAACTGCTGCAGGTCGATTGTGTAGTTCTTCAGGGTGTGAGGAGAAGCCGCTCGCTCCGCCTGAAGATACAAGAGATACGCCTCAATCTGTTCCAGCATCGGCTCAACCCGCCTTTACTCCTGTCCGGTACGATACGAGGAATAGGCCGAAAGATCAAGGCCAAACCGTTCTTTTTAGACATTAGGAGCCGCCAATCTCAGCGCATCAAGAGCATCAGTCATGATAAATCTCTTTCCGGTGTCGGACGCGGTACAGGATGACGTCTTGACCGATAACGTCATAGCGAACCCGATAGGGCCACACTTCAAGCCGCCATTGCCCAACACCCTTGCCTTTGAGCTTCTTGATCTTTGAAGGCGGCCCAAAGGGGTTGGCGTCGAGTCGCTTGACTGCCTCCAGAACCCTCTCCTGGGTTGACAGCGGCAGCCCTTCGAGGTCACGCTGAAAACTCGGCGTGACTCGGACCGTGAAACGGGTTGGCATAGCTCAGCCGGCGCGGCGGGCGGCAATCCGCTCCTTCAGGTAATCGCGCAGGCTCACGGCCTTTCCGGCGTCGTACTCCTTGGCTGCGACCTTGAGGCTCTTCTGAAACTCGGGGTCAAGCTCCTCAAGCATATCGTCGAAGTCGGTAGCACCAATGAGCACAGCGGTCGGTTTGCCGCTTTTCGTGATGATAAACCTTGCTTTCTTCTCAGCCACTTGAGTAAGAATCGAGCCGAGTTGAGTCCGGGCAACGTAAGCAGGTATACTGATTGGCACGGTGCGCTTCCGCATTGGTCATCTCCTTTAAAGAATTGATTAATCAACCTTTGATTATACAGGGGAAAGGGGATGAGTCAAGCAGTGGGCTGGCGATACAGCTAATGTCAGCGAAGATCCGGGAGGTCGGAGAGGGCGCGGGCGGCCAAGGCTTGCCGTCTTTCGCGCTTCGCCCGGATCGGCTCATCGAGGGGCGGCAGCAGGCCGAAGTTCACATTCATCGGCTGGAAGGTGCGCGGATTCGTATGGCAGATGTGACGGATCAGGGACCCGAGGGCAGTCGTCGGAGGGAGCACAACCGGGGCCTCACCGTGCAGGAATTTGACCGCATTCATACCGGCCAAGAGTCCGCTCCCGGCCGATTCCAGGTACCCCTCCACCCCGGTGAGTTGTCCGGCCAGCAAGATTCCCGAATCGCCTTTCAACTGCATCGTCTCCCGGAGCAGCGTCGGCGCGTTGATGAAGGTATTGCGATGGATGGAGCCGTATCGGAGGAACTCAGCGCCACTGAGGCCGGGAATCGTTCGGAGGATCCGGTGCTGCTCGCCCCACTTCAGGCGGGTCTGAAACCCCACCATGTTGTACATCGTCCCTTCCCGGTTCTCCAGCCGGAGTTGCACGACGGCGTAAGGCTGGCGTCCGGTCTTGGGATCGATCAGGCCCACCGGTTTCATCGGCCCGAACCGCAAGACATCCTCGCCACGAGCCGTCAGCACCTCGATCGGGAGACACCCTTCGAAGTATCGCGCCTCTTCGAACGGGTGGATCGGCGCCAACTCCGCAGTCCGGATCTCCTCCCAAAAGAGGCGATACTCCTCCCGGGTCAGTGGGCAATTCAGGTAATCATCCCCTCCCTTATCGTAGCGGGAGGCGGCGAACGCCACGGTCCGATCGATAGAGTCCCCAGTGATGATAGGCGAGATAGCGTCATAGAAATAGAGGAGATCCTCTATGTTGGCAGACGGATCTGCTGATGCCAGATCATCCACGAACCGATCACGCAGCGCGCCGGCCAGCCGCTCGGAGGTCAACGGACCGGTGGCAATAATCACCGGCCTCTCTTCCGGTATCGCCTTCACTTCGTCTCGAACAATGGTGATGCGTGGATGTCGCGCAAGCCGCGCGGTCACCTCGGCGGCAAAGGCATCACGATCAACGGCCAGCGCCGATCCGGCTGGGACAGCGTGCGCCCGCGCGACTGCCATAATC
>JAGWRQ010000185.1 GCA_028869615.1 Candidatus Methylomirabilota bacterium
TCTTTCACGTTCTCATCGACCGTCAGTGAGATCTTACGCTCCGTAAGCTGAAGCTGAAGGCGGGCGAGCATCAGATCTACGATCTTGCAAAGCTCGTCTTTGCTCAACTGGTGGAAGACGATCACCTCATCGAGCCGGTTGAGCAGTTCGGGATTGAAGACCCGTTTCAGTTCGCCCAGGACGGTGTCCTTCATTTTGTCGTACGTGACCGCCTCATCACCGCCCTTGGCAAAACCCATTGTGGCGTGGAGACCGATCTGACGGGCGCCGATGTTGCTCGTCATGATCAGGATGGCATTCTTGAAGTCAACAATGCGACCATAGCTGTCGGTCAGGCGACCATCCTCAAAGATCTGGAGGAGCAGATTGAATACCTCCGGGTGGGCTTTTTCTATTTCATCGAGGAGGATGACGGAGAAGGGCCGACGCCGAACCTTCTCAGTGAGCTGACCCGAATCGTCGTACCCGATATACCCCGGAGGGGCGCCGATAAGACGGGAGGTGGAGAAGCGCTCCATATACTCCGACATATCGACGCGGATCAGCGCGTCCTCCGTTCCAAACAGGAATTCCGCCAGCGCCTTGGCCAGTTCGGTCTTCCCTACGCCGGTTGGCCCAAGGAAGATGAACGACCCGACAGGACGACTCGGGCTCTTAATCCCGGCTCGCGAACGGCGAATCGCGCGACTTACGCTCTCGATGGCCTCGGTTTGCCCCACCACCCGTTTGGCCAGATCCTGCTCCATCCGCATCAGCTTGGCCGATTCCTCCTCCTCAATCTGGTACAGCGGAATGCCTGTCCACTTGGAGACGATGTAGGCGACCTCCTCGGCCGTCACAACGGTTTTCTCCTTCGCCCTGGATTCCTTCCAGCGGGTCTTTTTTTCTTCCAACTCGGCCCGGAGCTTGCGCTCCGAGTCGCGGAGCCTCGCCGCAACCTCAAAGGCCTGGGTCCGGATCGCGTCTTCCTTCTGGGCCCGGAGGCGCTCGACCTCATTTTCCATCTCGCGGAGCTCCTGCGGCAACATCAGGGTTTTCAGCCGCGCCCGCGAGCCGGCCTCGTCGATGACATCAATGGCCTTATCGGGCAGAAAGCGATCGGCGATGTAGCGTTGCGACAGACGCGCGGCCGCCGTGACGGCCTCGTCAGTGATGACCGCGCAGTGATGCGCCTCGTAGCGGTCCTTGATCTCCCTGAGGATCCGAATCGTCTCCTCCACACTCGGCGGCCCGACCTGCACCGCCTGGAATCGTCGCTCCAGCGCCCGATCCTTCTCAATGTGGCGACGATACTCGTCGAGGGTGGTCGCGCCGATGCACTGCAACTCGCCGCGCGCAAGCGCCGGCTTCAACATGCTGGACGCATCGATGGCGCCCTCTGCGGCGCCGGCACCCACCAACGTGTGCAACTCGTCGATAAACAGGATGATACTCTGCGCCTGCTGAATTTCCTTCACAACGGCCTTCAGCCGCTCCTCGAACTGACCGCGATACTTGGTCCCGGCCACCATGCCGGCGAGATCAAGCTGGACCACCCGCTTTCGAAGCAAGGTCTCCGGCACGTTGCTGGCTACGATCCGTTGCGCAAGCCCTTCCACGATGGCGGTCTTCCCCACGCCGGCCTCCCCGATCAGGACCGGATTGTTCTTCGTCCGACGCGAGAGAATCTGGATGACCCGCTCGATCTCCGTCTCGCGGCCGATGACGGGATCCAGCCGGTCTTGGCGCGCCATCGCGGTCAGGTCCACACCGAACTCATCCAGGGCCGGTGTCCTAGTCGAAGACGTGGGCTTTGAGGCCTGCTCACCCAGCAACTCCTGGGCCTGCGCCTTGGCTGAGGCCACGCTGACGCCGAAGTCCCGCAGGACCAAGGAGGCGATCCCTTCGCCCTCGCGGATCAGTCCGAGCAGCAGGTGCTCGGTGCCGATATAGTTGTGTCCGAGTGATCTGGCTTCAGAGATGGCGTATTCCAGGACCTTCTTCGCCTGCGGGGTAAAGGGGATCTCGCCGGCGGGGCTGAACTCGGAGCCGACCGAGACGATCTTCTCGATCTCTCCCTTCACCGCGGAGATATTCACGTTCAGCTTCTTGAGGATCGCGACCGCGAGTCCATCGCCCTCGCGGATCAGTCCGAGCAGCAGGTGCTCGGTGCCGACGAAGTTGTGTCCAAGGCGGATCGCCTCCTCCCGGGCCAGAATAATTACCTTGCGAGCTCGCTCCGTGAATCGCTCGAACATCTCCTCGCTCCCCTCTTCAACGCTCCAGCATGACTAATGCTTTCAGTATAGCCGATCGTTTCAGAATTTCAAGCCTTCTCTACGATTCGACCGTCCAATATTGTTATGATCCGATCCGACCGATGGGCCAACTTCTCATTGTGCGTCACCATGACAAAGGTGAGGCCGCGTTCTCGATTCAGCCAATGCAGCAGCTCAAAGGTCGCATCGCCTGTCTTGGTATCAAGGTTGCCGGTCGGTTCGTCTGCAAGAATGACCTTGGGTGAGGCGCCCAGGGCCCTGGCGATAGCGACCCGCTGCTGCTCCCCGCCGGAAAGTTCAGACGGGCGATGCAAGAGTCTGGGCTCAAGCCCCACCTCCCTCAGCAGGGACACGGCGATCTCCCGCGCCTCTGACCGATTCCGGCGCGCCACCAGGAGCGGCAGCATGACATTCTCCAGCGCGGTAAACTCCGGCAGCAGATGGTGGAATTGAAAGATAAAACCGACAGTCCGGTTGCGAAAGCCGGCCAGTTGTCTATCATCCATCCGGCCCAGGCTGGCATGCTCATAGAAAATCTCACCGGCGGTTGGGCGATCCAGGGCGCCGAGCAGATGCAGGAACGTGCTCTTGCCGGCCCCTGACGGTCCCACGATTGCGATGAATTCTCCCTTTTCAATGCTGAGGTCAACACCCTTCAGGACCTCGACTGTTCCGCCATCAATCTGGAACGACTTGTAGACACCATCTGCTTTGATCAACTCACTCATAGCGGATCGCGACGACCGGGTCCAGCCTGGCCGCCCGCCAGGACGGGTAGAGCGTCGCGAGAAAGCTTAAGACCAGCGTCGAGGAGGCGATCAAGACCAAGTCGGTCCCTTTCATCAGAATCGGGAGAGCATCCAGCAGATAGACATCACCCTGAAGCCTGACGATTTTGTAGGTCTCCTGCAGCTTACAGATAATCGCGCCTCCCGCAGTCCCCAACAGGGTACCGACCAGTCCGATCACCACTCCCTCCACCATAAAGATGAACATGATGCTCCTGGAGTTGGCGCCGATCGACTTCAAGATGCCGATCTCCGCCCCCTTGTCCATTACCTTCATGATCAGGGTGCTCACGATGTTAAAGGCGGCCACCAGCACGATCATCGTCAGGATGATAAACATGGCGATCTTTTCCAGCTTCAAGGCAGCAAAGAGGTTGCGGTGCAACTGCATCCAGTCTCTCGCGACGTACGGGAACCCAAGGCGTCGCTGAATCTCCGCGCCCACCTCCTTCGCCTTGTACAGATCGTCCACCTTCACCTCGATCCCTGTCACTGATTGTCCCATCTGGAAGAACTGTTGAGCCGCAGCAACGGTAATGTAGGCCAGGGCGCTGTCGTATTCATACATGCCCATTTCGAAGATGCCGGCCACGGTGAAACTTCGCATGCGCGGCGCAAGCCCGAAGGGAGTCATCACATTTCCGAAGGGGGAAATGACATTCACCCGCCCGCCGAGCCCCACTCCGAGATTCGTTGCCAGGGCGCGCCCAATGATGATCCCCTCGGGATCTAGATGCCATCCGCTTCCCTCAGCCGGTCCTTTCAGCCGCGCCGGATCGACCTCGGCAAAGCTCCTGGTCAGCGACGTGACTTCCCGCGCGG
>JAGWRQ010000186.1 GCA_028869615.1 Candidatus Methylomirabilota bacterium
TTGAACTTAATCGCGGGATTGAGGGAAGCCTAGATGGGTTGAATCCGGAATTATTTAGCCGACCGTGAAAGTGAGCTTTCCCCGAAATCATGACCCCGTCGCATTGGCCTCCCGGCGCCTGCTATCATGTTATGACCTGCGGCCTGGCCTATGAGGAAGGGAAAAGTAGCCCGACGATTTGAGCAGATTCGCATCCTCCTTTACAGGTGAGCCAAGAGCAGACTTGACCACAACTCCAACTCCTCAGGTTTATTTCGCGGTGAGATGGAGCTCCTTGCGTATGCCCTCTGCCAGCCACTGGCGGATCAGTGTCTGGTAAGGGATTGATTTTGTGGTCGCAATCTTTCGCAGCGCCTGGATCTGAGCCGGATCAAGTTTTATCGAGAGGTTCTGGAGGCGGCGTCCCCTGCGACCTTGTAAGATCTGTTGGCGTAACTCCTCCTCCAGGGCGAATTCAACAGGCGCTTCCTCGATGTCGCCGAGTACGCCTCGACGGTCATAGTATTCTGCCGGGGTTTCTCTCACTGTTCTGACAACCTTTCCCATGTCTTTACCCTTTCCGATGGCGCTGGTAGTACCGCCGCTCAGCGACATCCATATCCCATCCGGTGATGACCCGGATGACCCCCTGGGCTTTCTTTTCGAAGACCATCACGAGGAGCCGCCCCGCTCGCGTCGGGCCAAAAGCGGCATAGTGCCCCCGCCTGGTCTTTCGGAAGAGCGGCGTGAGTGCGAATACCTGCTCAGCCTCTTCCGGCTCGACGCCGCGGCTAAGCGCGAGATGCAAGATATTTCCATCATCCCACTCGAACTCAGAAATCCGCATCCAGGACCTCACCTGCGTAATACATTACAATACCCTCATCGATACGTCAACCTATCTTGTCTTGAATGGCATCTTCGTTCATAAATTCCAAATTCCGCAAATTCTGGGGGCACTATACCGCATTCCTAACGTGAGACGGATGAGGTCGGATCCGCTCTTCATCGGCCCCCTGGCAGAGTGGACAGATTCCCGGTAAGGCGGTGCACGGGTGACCTCCTTCCTGGTTGGGTGGAAGATTGTGTTGGCTGTACCTCTTCTACCACAGGAGGGAGTGTTACCCATGTATGATAACTCTACTCGGGAAGAGGATTTCCACTTTACAACGGGGCGGTCATTGTGGTACGAGAAAAGCCTCGAGACGGTTAAGTGACTCGCACAATATATGGGATACGGGTGATGAGCGGGGTGGAGATTTCCAGGATCCGCAACGTAGCGATCGTGGCCCACGGAGGCGCGGGCAAGACGACCCTGACTGAGGCGATGCTGTTTGACGCCGGCGCCGTTTCTCGCCTCGGGAAGGTCGAAGATGGGACGACCGTCACCGATTTCGACGAGGATGAGATCAAGCGGAAGATGAGCGTCAGCTCAGCCTTCGCCTTCTGTGAGTGGAAAGGGTACAAGCTGAATCTGATTGATACCCCTGGAGCGTCCATCTTCCTGACCGATACACGGAACTGTCTGAGGGTCGTTGACGGCGCGGTTGTAGTGGTGAGCGGCGTCTCCGGCGTGAAGGTGCAAACAGAGAAGGTGTGGGCGTGCGCTGAAGCGGAAGGCCTTGCCAGACTGATTTATGTCAACAAGATGGATCAGGAGCAGGCCGACTTTTTCCGAGTCTTGGAAGATATTCGTAAGAACCTCTGTCCGGTGGCGACACCCATCCAGCTCCCAATAGGCGCGCAAGCGTCCTTCATGGGTGTGATCGATCTGCTGCGGATGAAAGCCCTGATCTACCAGGGCGAGCGGACGGGGAAGTGCTCCGAAGGGGAGATGTCACCGGACCTGAGACCGAAGGCCGAACAGCTTCGAGCGGCGCTGGTGGAGGCGGTCGCAGACAGTGATGATAGACTGCTGGAGAAGTATTTGGAAATCGGGACACTCTCGTACGAGGAGTTGAAGGCCGGGCTACGGCGAGCGGTCATCGGAGGAAAGCTTGTTCCGGTCCTCTGCGGTTCGGCTCTCAAAGACGTCGGCGTATACCCCTTACTCGATCTTTTGACGGAACTCTTTCCATCCCCGGCGGATCGTGAAGTCGTTACGGGAGTCGATCCGAGGAGCGGGGAGCGACTGACCCGAGAAAGCCGAGAGGATGCCCCGTTCTCTGCTTTGGTATGTAAGACGCTCGTCGATCCCTACGCCGGCAAGATTACCCTGTTTCGCGTCTACTCCGGGGCGCTTTCTTCCGATTCCAGCGTCTACAATAGCACCAAAGGGTGTAAGGAAAGGATCGGTCAAGTGGTGCTGCTCCGGGGTAAGCATCAGATGCCGGTTCCGGCAATCGGGGCGGGCGATCTTGGGGCTGTGGTGAAGCTGAAGGAGACTGCTACAGGGGATACCCTTTGCGACGAACGGAACCCGATCCGCCTGGAACCGGTTGGGATCCCAAGTCCCATCATCGAGTATGCCATCATGCCTAAGACCAGAGGGGATGAGGAGAAAATGAGCTCGGGGCTCCATCGGCTTCGGGAAGAGGATCCATCCCTTCAGGTGCGACGCGATTCGCAGACCAAGGAGATTATCTTAGCCGGGATGGGCAAGGCCCACTTAGAGATTGCGGTCGATCGCCTCAAGCGGAAGTTCGGGCTCGAGATCCAGATGAAAACGCCCCGCGTGCCGTACAAGGAGACGATTCACGGGCGGACCGAGGTTCAGGGGAAGCATAAAAAACAGACCGGGGGTCATGGACAGTACGGCGATTGCTGGATCAGGCTTGAGCCGCTCCCTCGGGGTACGGGGTACGAATTCGTGAACCAAATTGTGGGGGGCGTGATCCCCAGGCAGTATATCCCTGCGGTAGAGAAAGGGATCGTAGAGGCGATGGAAGAAGGGAGCCTGGCCGGGTATCCTGTTGTGGATGTGAAGGTCACCCTCTATGACGGCTCATACCATACTGTTGACTCCTCGGAAATGGCCTTCAAGATCGCCGGCTCATTGGCATTTAAGAAGGGCGTGTTGCAGGCGAACCCGACTCTCCTGGAGCCGATCATGACGATCGAGGTGATGGTCCCTGATGAGTGTATGGGGGATGTGATCGGCGACCTGAACAGCAAACGAGGACGTGTGATGGGCGTAGAGGCCAAAGGCAAAGCGCAGACCATCAAGGCCCAGGTCCCTTTGGCTGAAGTGTTGGAGTATGCCATACAGCTGAAGGCCATCACCGGCGACCGCGGTGACTATACGGTGGAGTTCTCTCACTACGACGAGGTGCCTCCGCATCTGAGAGAGCGAGTCATCGCCGAATTGAAAAAGGCGAAAGGCGAGTAAGCCGCTCCTTACCCACCCCTCCCAACCTTCCCCTTGATTTTCCTTGTATAAGACAAGGTCAATGTGCTATCGTTTCAACTAAGTGGGCCAATCACGCCCGCTCTTTGTTTTATAAGGGGTGGTATGATATGACCGGGGAGGTTGTAGAACGAGTCAAATCGATCGCCCTTCCGCTCTTTACGGAGTTGGATCTGGAGTTGGTAGACGTTGAGTTCCGTCGAGAAGCAGGGGGATGGGTCCTCCGCCTCTATCTCGACAAGCGTGGTGGAGTGACCTTGGGGGATTGCCAGCGCGTGAGCGAAGAGCTGAGCGACTTGCTCGATGTAGAGAACTTCATTGGTCATCCGTACACGCTTGAAGTCTCCTCGCCTGGTTTAAACCGGCCACTCTGCCGGGAGTCGGATTTTCTTCGCTTCGTGGGCCAACGGGCGAGAGTCAGCACCTCACAGGCTGTTGCGGGCCAACGGCGGTTTCTTGGCGTTCTTAGGGGTTACGAGGATGGACAGGTATCGCTGGAACGGGAGGATGGCACGACGGTCCTCATCCCTTATGCGCTGA
>JAGWRQ010000187.1 GCA_028869615.1 Candidatus Methylomirabilota bacterium
ACCATCCCAAAGCCGATGGCCACGGTCAGAAGGCTGGCGATCAGGAGGGCGACCGCCACCCCCTTCGGCCCACACCCAAGGGCCAGCGCAATTCCTCCCGACAGGAGCAGGCTCACCTGATACACGTGTTTCAGGATCGCCTCACGACCCATCACCTCCAGGCCGCTGAAGATCGCCCCGTACAGCTCCAGCACCCCTCGGGCGAGGTTGATTCCAGCAAAGAGCACGACGACCGTCACCACCTCAGGGGGAAAGCGGGATAACAGGATTACGGCCCCGATCACCCCGAGCGTGACAGGGGCAGAGATCAGCTTGAGGGAGAGGAGGTTTCCGAGGTAATAGCCGGCCGCGGCTCTGTCTCTGGCTATCTCACGGACGACGAGGATGGTTAGACCGAGGTCCGTGAGCAACACACAGATGTAGGTGAAAGAGAAGGCAAAGGAAATCCGTCCGAGGGCCTCTCCCCCAAGCCGTCTGGCCACCAGGATGAGCAGAAGGGCCCAGGCGAAACGGCTCATCTCACCCAGTGCCTTCAAGGCGATGTTTCCGCTTGCGCGCCGGGCTATGCTCATGGACCTAGACGAACCAGCGGCCCATCCTTTCCGCAGAAGCGCGGCGGCGCCCCATGATAATCCCACGCTTGTAGCGAGCCCTGGGCCAATATTTTTTCAGATCCAACACGGACTTCCAGAGGGCAGGCTCCATTAAGGAGATGTAGGCCATTGCGCGTATCCCTAACCAGAAGATCGGCAGGAAATCTCGCCGGAACAGGACGGGAAGCTCATTCTTGATCATCATTAAGTGATGATTCTTGAAAGAGTGATACTTCCGGGCCCACGGGACGCGCCGGCGATCATCTCGACGCTTCCACCCCCTCAGGTGATAGGCGATTGCTGTGGGGTAATACAGCGAACTCCAGCCCAGCAACTGAGCCCGCCAGCAGGTATCTACGTCCTCCTTATAAGCAAAAAAATCCTCATCGAAATACTCCCCATCGATTTGGATATCATCGAGCATCGACCTTCGATAGAGCACTGCCGCCCCGCAGATACTGAAGATCTCTTCGGGCCTGTCATGCTGGCCCACATCACGTTCCCCGTGTCCTCTATCAATGATCCGCCGACTCCGGAAGATCAGATGACCCGTGCTGTCAAGCATCTGTGGCGCATCACCACACGGTTCACCGACGACCTGGGAATCGCTCAGGAGGAGCTTGCCGCCCATAGTGCCCACGTCAGGCAAAGAGACCATCCCCTGCACTAATTCCTCCAGGTATCGAGGCCCCAGCACGACATCAGGGTTGAGGAGCATGACGTGATCATATCCATCCGCTTCCTGAACGATGCGGTTCGCTCCACCGCTGTATCCAAGATTGTCCCGCATCGCGAGGATCTGCACCTCGGGATAGGCGTTGCCGATAGGTCCGATCTCATCGGCGCAACTGTGGTTATCGAGCAGGATCACCCGATCGGGCCTCAGGCTCTGTCGCTTCACGCTGTCCAGACAGGCCGGCAGATGGCGGTAGTCGCCGTAGTTAATAATCCCAACCGCCACTCGCGGATCCATCATAATATCTTCTCCCGCATCTCAACAAGCCCCGTCCTCACCTCAACTGTGCTTGCAAGATCCCCCAACGCGATCACTGTCAGTCTAACCGTCGCCCTCACAACAAGACTCCCTTCCACAATACTCTAATACTCACGTAGGTGAGTGTCAAACCGGGGCCGACCTCACACCGCTTGCAATCGCGCGCGCTCGGCGAGGTAGTCGGCAAGGGCATCTCGCCAGTCGCGCATATCATCGAGGCCGAGCAATCGCAGATTCTCATTATCAAGGACGGAGTAGGCAGGACGCATGGCAGGGGCGCCGAAGGCGACGCTGGTCGTCTCGATGAGATCGGGCGTGAGACCGGTCAGATCAAAGACCGCCCTGGCAAACTGGTACCAGGAACACTCCCCATTGTTGGTAATGTGGTATAGCCCGTAGGCGTTTGTCTCCACCAATTGTCGGACCTTGTGCGCCAATTCCTTGGCGCTTGTCGGGGTCACGATCTGGTCTCCAACCACCAGGATCTCGCGCCCATTCACTGCCAGTCGGAGCATCGTTTCGACGAAATTCCCCGCCTTGCTGCGGCTGCCCGCGACGCCGTATAGCCCGCACGTTCGGATCACGAAGTGCTGCGGCAGCGTGGCCCTCACGAAATACTCGCCGGCCAATTTCGAGGCGGCGTATACACTCAGCGGTCCAGGCGGATCGACCTCCCGATAGGAGGTCCGCTTCCTGCCGTCAAACACATAGTCGGTGCTGAAGTGGACAAGGGTCGCGCCGATCGCCTTGGCGGCTCTGGCGAGATCTCTGACCGCTATCGCGTTGACGGCAAAGGCACGCTCGGGGCACTCCTCGCATTCATCGACTCGATGATAGGCGGCGGTGTTGAGGATCAGACTTGGCTGGTACTTGCGCAAGACATCCTGCACCTGCGCCGGGTCGGCAAGTTCGAAGTCGTCATGGGTCAGCGGCACCAGATCGTTATCGCTGAAGGTCTGCCGTAGCTCGCTCCCTAACTGCCCGTTAGCGCCGATCAGAAGTGTCGTCATCACTTTAAAGCGATCAGTGGTACTCCAAGAGCGTCACCCCACCCCGGACCATTCAGTCACGGCTTCGTTCCATGGCCCGACGCCTCCTCCCCGCCTTCCTCCCTCGCCGACCTCCCCCAGAAGATCCCTCCTGGCGTTGCTGCGAACAACCCGACACGCTCTCCTGATGGGAGGGTGGCAGAGGATTATATACCCAACGTCGCCTGAGTCCAGAAGGCAAAGCAGTAGGTAGTAGAGCTATCATACATGGGTAACACTCCCTCCTGTGGTAGAAGAGATGCGGTGAACACGATCTACCACCCAGCCAGGAAGGAGCGATAGTAAGATTGTCGCGCACCCTCCGGGTGCTCGCAATGGCTGATGCATGAACGGGTTACGTCGTCAATCGCTATTCTTGGGTGACACAATTCTCTTAACACGGATTGGAGCGCGATAGTAAAAGACGGACACTGGGAGCGCGAGGCGACCGTGACAGAGAGGCGGAAGAGATGATGCGCTTCGGAACACGCAGGGGGGTACCGTAGTAGGGGCTCCTGGCTGCCTGGGCCGTGGTCCTCGCACTCAGCGTGGGGCTGGTCAACATGGCACAAGCGCCGCCATCACCGAGTTCAATCTCCCCATTAACAGTACTCCGCAAGGTATCATCGTCGGCCCGGACGGGGTCTTGTGGTTCACTGAGACCGTATGCGCTACCTCCGCCGGTACCGGCAGCATCGGGCGGATCGGGCCAGACTCGGTTCGGAGCGAGGTCCCCCGGTGGGGGCCTGACTCCAAGCAGCCCGGGCGCGGTCCTGGAAGGGACCACTCTGGAGCTATGCGTGCGCGGGATGGACAACCGGCTCTCCCTGAACAGCCGAAGCGGAGGCACGTTTATCGGATGGAGCGATGTACCCGGTGGAGGGCTGACGCCGAACCAGCCAGCGGCGGTGCTGGACAGTGGCGGTAGCCTGCGACTGTACGTCCAGAGGGTGAACAGTGAACAATGGCCGCTGGGTGAACACCAAGAGTGGGATGCTTGGAGTGGCAGGACCACGGCTGCCTTTTGGGTGGTGGTCCAGCGATTCCGTGTCAGGATCGACTCTGCCGTGCGCCATCTCCTTGTTGAGTTGCCCCGGTGTGTCATAGTCCTCGTCTACTCCTCAAGGGGGGTCAGTACGCTCCGAGCTCAATCTAGAAGTCACTAACACCAAAACACAATGATG
>JAGWRQ010000188.1 GCA_028869615.1 Candidatus Methylomirabilota bacterium
GTGGGCCGGTCTTTCTCGGCCGTGATATGATCGACAGTCGCAACTATAGTGAAGAGATCGCCTACCAGATCGACCAGGAGGTTCGCCGCATCATCGATGAGTGCTACCAGGTGGCCCGGCAGACGATCGAAGCAAACCGGGAGAAGCTACAGCGAGTGGCGAAAGCCCTGATCGAGCGCGAAACCCTATTTGCGGAGGAGCTGGATGACGTGATGGCGGGGAAGGTGGTGGCGCTTGAACCATCGCGGCCAGCCAGCGTTGAGGCAGCCGCCGAGACAAGCGCAGAAGCCGCTGCTGCGCCAGGCGCACCGTCGGCGCCGGCACCACCACCAGCGTAAAGGATAGAGCCGAGCTCGCAGCTCAGCGCTCCTTCAGCAAATGAAAACCCTCTCGCGAGCATTCATCGTGAGAGGGTTAACTTTTGCCAGCCGTTTTAGTATAGTTCAGGTCGCTTTCTTCTTTCGTCTTACATAGAGCACGGTACCACCGATGCCCATACCTGCAGCGGCCGTCACCAGGATAGCCGGATTGCTCATGATGGCCGAAGCGCCACCACCAGTGGTCGTCTTCAGCCCGACTGTGAAGGGAAAGCTGAAGGTCGGATCATGGGCATGGTACGCCTCTTCCTCTGCCGTGCTTGTGTGCTTCTGGCTTACCACCCCGGCCTCATCGTGACTATGGCTTGCCGCCTCCTTGACTGCACCCTCGGCGCGGGATCCACCCACATGCTCCCCAACCTCCACGACAGCCTTGTATTTCCCGGCCTTCGCAAACTCCGTCTCCGCTCTCACCACGCCTGAGGGATAGACTTGCTGCGGGAGATACAGGACCGTTTCGGAGTCGTTACGCTCCGAGGCCTCAACAATGCGGACAGCCACCGGAATCCTTCGAAGCACATCGCTGATAAGATCAAAGGTCAGCGTCGCCTTTCCCGTTCTCGGGATATCCCGGCAGAAGGACTGAAACTCTGCCTTCATCGCATCCACGTACCGCTTCAGATCCGCATCCTTGAGATCCTTGAGCTGAGCAAGCTGAGAGGCCGCTCCCGGTGTCGCATGCTGATAGGCGCTGAAGTGAACGAGATACTGCCCCTTTTCCCTCGAGCAGAGATCGTTCTCGGTAATGCCACCCCTGCCACCCCCACCGTGGGCCCATGCCTGCGACGCTCCGGACACCGCCATCAGAACCGCACACCCAATCGCAGCTACATACTTCATGACTCTCCCTACTTCCCCTTTTTTGGCCTTGTTACTCGCTCCCCCACCTCGGACATATGGGGGCAACGTTGCGGTGTTGGGGTCCCACCCGCTGAAATCCCCGATATCGAAACTCAAGGGATGGGACCCCTCACGCGCCTTCGCTTATGCCTGGTTCACCAGAGTCATAAGGACAAATACCAGCATGATAAGCAACGCTATGTTCATCCCTTGAGCAGCGAACTCCATGATCGTATCTCTCCTTTCGCTATTTGTACTGAGTAGTCGGTCGCCATTTGCCCCCGCCCGACAAGGCGGTTGCGCCACCCTCGAAGGACGGGATGACAGGACCACCAACCTCAACAATTTGCCGGTTCTTGTCCGCATCGAAAAACTCAACGAGCCCACCGTAGCGGCTGTCCGAGTCATAGATCAACTCGGCCAACCGCTGATACTCCCATTCCGCGTCGGTGGCATCCACCGATACCGTTGCGGTCTGACCTGGTGCGATGGGGCCGGCGGGCTCCACCTTGATCTTGAGCCGCGAATCTGGGAACATGGCCGGATCCCGGAATTGCAGATTGGCCGTGATGAATCCCCCCAACTGCTGAGGCCGGCTCGAACCGTTCGTGACCTCCAGCACCATCCCAAGAGACCGCCCAGGCACCGTATAGACCGCAGTGACAGCTCTGACCTTCACAGTAGCATGGGCGTACGGCGTAAACTCCTTCGTGGGCTTGAGTTCAGGGGCATCCATCCTACCGGTCTGGAGCGGAATCGTGATGGGGTAGGCGCCGTTGGTGGTGACGTAGCCAACGGCCACTATGACGACCGTCGCGACCATGAGAACGACTCCCACCGTTCGATCGCCCGGGCTCACAAGCTCATCCTCAGGGACGACCCCCACCTGGAATAGACGTCGTATAAACGGCCGCCTCACCCAATAAAGCAGCCAGAACGCGCCAACCACGGCCCACAGGACCCACCAGCCGATGATCCGCCCTTGCCCATGGTTTTCCAGATTCACCGTCTGGCCATCGATGGTTGTAATGTTATTTGTAAATCCGCTCCAATCGCCGTCAACAGTGACAAATTCGCCTCCACCAACCAGGGGCCCTCCACCCTCAATATTGACCATCGGGTGAACATGGTAGGTCCCGGTGACCCGCCCCATAATAACCTCTTTATAGTCATAGTCCCCACCAAGTTGGGTACTGGTGGAGTTGATCACGGGCATGCCATTCATCCATGCCTCTTTCTTGAGCATGGATGGTCCCGGCACAGAGTAGTGAAGAAAGATCGAATGGGGGAGATAGACGGCCCTCGGCCATTCACTGAACGTATGGAACTTCCCCGTGAGATCCATCGTCTCACCAGGCTTCACTCGGGATTTTGACCACTTCGTGTCGTAAAACGTTATCGTACGCATCCGGAGGAACGGCTCTTGCGATCGTTCGCCATGAGCCCATGCCGTCCCCGCGGACACGGCGATCGATCCGATCACGATCGCCGACAACGCCGCTCGTCCTATCCTCATTGTTATCCTCCTGCCAACTTGTGGGTAAGGGTCAACTCGCTCGCACCGCAGCGTCACCCAGGATCTTCTCTTGACTACAGGCTTGCTTCAAGAATCCACCACGGCCCGCGTCGATGACAGCTACGTCCGCGAGAGCCATACCGGCCTGCTGATCACCTTCCCCATCCACACCCACCAGAGATATATGATCCCGCTGATGAACCCGGCGAAGAACGAGGAAACCGGTGTGACATCCCTTCCGAAGGTCCGCAGCGTCCCCCGTTCTACGATCCTGATGTACTCGGGCGTGGCGGAGCGCACATACTCCATCCCCATCTGATCAGCGATCGACATAAGCGGCCCGCTTGGATGCTTCACAGCCAAGTGAAACGGGGCGAGCCAGGTCCAGTTCGACGGATAGAATAAGAGGGACCACCCCATGCCGCCGAACAGCGCCGTAAACATGTAGCTGCCTGTCATCATCAGTGTCACGTCCAGGAAGATCGCGCTGGGTATCATCAGACCCGGGGTAGTAAAGTTGACCGGGAACCAGGCCCACATGTAGAAGTTGAAGACACGATTCATCCATTGACCGAAGTGAAGTGTCATGATGCAAAAGGTAGCGCCGATCGGAAGCCGCATCTTCTCCCACATGAAGTATTGTGTCGCGGCAGGAAAGGTGATCAACAGGATCGGTGTCAACGTGACCCACCAGCGCCGATCCTTCCAGTCCAGCCAGAAGTCCCAGTCGCCGACGGTCAGCATCTGGTGAATGTGATACCCTGCAACCGTGCCCGTGAACGCAGCAACTATGACGATAATATCGAACTTTCGCTCCAGGCTTAGAGCTTGCGATTGTGTCAAGAGCGCCATAAGCTCTTCCTCTCCTTGAAGGGAGGGGGGCGGAATACCACCCCCCCTCCACTATTTGGACATGTAGACTTCGAGGACCTCCAACAAACGATCCTCAACGAGTGTCGTCACGAGGCCGATTTTGAGGCCCACGCTGCCGCTATTTTATTATCGCTTGTGATCTTCAACAGCTCAACGATGCGTGGGCACAT
>JAGWRQ010000011.1 GCA_028869615.1 Candidatus Methylomirabilota bacterium
CCGCGAGTGAGGAATCCGGATGTCGCATCTTCAGGAGGCTCACCTATGCCCAACCCCACGATCGTAGCCCTCGGCACCGCTAATCCGACAACACAGTTCTCCCAGGAAGAGCTTCTCGCTCTATCGTCGTATACCGATGAGCGAAGGCGGGGTTTCTTCCTCCGCAGCGGTATCGAGCACCGGCATATGTATCTGGATAAGGCTACCTTCCGCCCCACTGAGACCACGGATGAACTCAGCGCCCGGTTCCGCAAGGGAAGCGTCGAGATCGGCTGCCTAGCGATCCAGCGCGCACTGGAGGCGGCCGGGTGCTCCGCTCAAGAGATCGACTTCATCGCGACCACCACGTGCACCGGCCGGCTTTGCCCCAACCTCGACGCCCATTTCGTCCGGGAATTCAGGATGAAGGAGAGGGTTCAACGGGTGCATGTGGGAGATATGGGCTGCGCCAGCGCGATGATTGCGCTGCAGCAGGCTTACAACCATCTACTGGCCTTTCCTGATCATCGGGCGCTGATCGTTTCCGCGGAGATCTGCTCCTCGACCTACTACTTCGATGACTCCCTTGAGACCGCAGTAGCCAATGCAATCTTCGCGGACGGGGCCGCTGCGGCTATCCTGACTTCCGATGGCGGTGGGGTTGAGATCATGGGTCACATGAGTCTGGTCCGTTCGGAATACCTCGATCTGATGGGGTTTACCTATCCGAACGGACGACCTCGGATCCTGCTGTCCAAGGAGATCCGAGGGATCGGCGGCACCATGATGAAAGGGCTGATACAGGCGATGCTCGATCACTACCACCTCAAGCAGGAGGAGATCCGATTCTGGGTCCTCCACTCCGCCGGCCGAGGAGTCCTCGAACGCGCGCAACAGGCGATGGGACTTTGTGACGCCGACTTGGCGTTCTCCCGCCAGGTGCTTCGGCGATTCGGGAACATGTCGTCGGCTACAGTACTTTTTGTTCTCAATGAGGTCGTCAACTCAGGGCAGGCATCCCCAGGCGACCTCGGAGTAATGGTTGCGCTCGGACCAGGCTTCTGTGCGGAGGGGGCGCTGCTGCGATGGTGATGACCTGGCTGCCCCTCCCGCGCCTCCAAGAGGCGGCGGAGTTGCTGGACCGTCCGGACAACTCTGATGAGGAGATTCGTGAGAACCTGCGCGACCTGGAGCGGCTGAACCGATGCTTCGGCGGTACGCGCGCGGTACTTTTGTACCTTAGTCGAATGGTGGACAAGCGTTCGCAGAGTCCTCTCACGATCCTGGACGTCGCGACCGGCGGGGCTGATATCCCTCGGGCCATCTGCCGTTGGGCCAGGAAGCGCAAGCTTGCTGTCGCCATCGAAGCAGTGGACCGGGGAGACCAGGTTCTGGCTGCTGCAACCGAATGGTCGATCGACTTTCCGGAGATCCGACTGCGACGGGCGCAAGCGCCGCCCTTGCCGTATCCGGACTGCAGCTTTGACTACGTCATCTCCTCTCTTTTCTTTCACCACCTGAACGAGGCGGAGGGGATCCTCCTGCTGCGGGAGATGGCACGGGTGGCACGATGCGGGTTGCTGGTCAATGACTTACTGCGCAACCGACTTGCCTGCCTGCTGACCGCAATGACCACACGGCTGCTGTCTGGTAATCGCCTAACGCGCCACGACGGTCCGATGTCTGTCCTTCGCGGTTTCAGACCCCAGGAACTGCGTCGTATGGCAACCAAAGCTGGTCTTACCAATGTGCGGCTGAGCCACCATCTATGGTTCCGCATCGCCCTGACCAAAGAGATCGCAATTTGAGAAGACAGCTATCAGTTGTCAGCTTTCAGCAATCAGCTCTTCTGATACGCCCTTTCGCTTTATCCGAAGCTGACGGCTGAGCGCTGACTGCTGAACGCTTCTACATCATGCCGCAGATCCCCGTGATCGTTATCGGGGCCGGACCAGCCGGCTCGGTCCTCGCCGGTCTTCTGGCCCAGCGCGGGGTTGAAACGCTGCTGCTCGACAAGGCGACCTTCCCTCGCGAGAAGATTTGCGGCGACTATCTCAGCCCTGGAACCGTCAGACTCCTCGGTCAGCTCGACCTGCTCGACCTCGTGCGCTCGGCCGGGGCGCGGCGCCTGCGAGGCATGACGGTTACCTCTCCGGACGGCACCACCTTCACGGCCGAGTTTCCCTCTACCGCCACGAACAATGGGGCCTCCCCTTTCGCGCTGTCCATCCCCAGGGCCATTCTTGACAGCCTGTTGCTGAAATGGGCTCGACGCCTCGGAGTGAGGTGCCTCGAAGGGTTTCGCGTGACCGATCTGATCGGGGCGAACGGGCGTATTTGCGGTGTGACGGGAATCGGGCCGACGGGCTCGGAGACGTACAGGGGGCAGATCGTCGTGGGAGCAGACGGACGAGACTCAGTGGTCGCCCGGCGGCTCGACCTGTACCGGCCTCATCCCACGCTGCGCCGGATGGCGCTGGTAGCCTACTATGAGGGCATCTCCGAGCTTACCGATCACGGACTGATCTCGGTCGGCGACCGATCGTATTGCATCCTCAATCCGGTCGGCGAGCGGCTGATCAACGCCAGCATTGTGGTAGACCAGGGGATCGTGCAAGGCCGGAAAGGGCAACTCGACGATCTGTTCGACGGCGCGCTGCAAGCGTTTCCTCTCGCGCTGAGCGCGCTCCATGACACGGGGCGACGCGGACCGATTCGATGCCTCGGTCCTCTGGCGTTTCGATCGGGTCACAGTGCCAAGGCCGGGGTGTTGCTGATCGGAGACGCGGCCGGCTTTTACGATCCTTTTACCGGCGAAGGAGTCGGTCACGCGCTCTATAGCGCCCGGCTCGCAGCCCACACCATCGGCTCAGCCCTTGACGAGGACGACAGCGGTCTCACTGGGACTCGCCTTGCGCAATTTGATCGTCAGCAACGCAAGGCATTGAAGAGCCGGGAGCGGTTGGGCGCCGCGCTGCAGGCTATCATCCGCCGACCGCTTGCGGCCAATGCCGTCGCGCGGCTCCTCCGCCGGCATCAACCCCTCGCGGACCTGCTGCTTGGCGTGATCGGCGATCTGCTGCCGCCGCATGCCCTCTTCTCGCCACGCACCCTGCTCAACGTCCTCTACCGGGAATAAGCCGGTGTTACTTGATTGCGAGCTTCCCCTTATGGTCGAGCGGACTGATCCACGGGAACCGGGTACAACCGAACTCGAAGATCCCGGAACGCTCCGCCAGAAACTCGACAGTGACTTCCCGCCCCGGTTCGATATAGCGCCTGACCTCAAGATCAGGAATCGAGAAGACGTGTTCGACGCCTTCGCTGCGAATCGTGACTTGGACCAACGCCGATCTCCCTTCTCGGTCCACCGCGATTACAGAGGGCTCACAGCGATGGTCCCGGGCGATCATCGTAAAGGAGAGCCGTTTTGCTTCCGCGGGAATACCGGCGGGGGGGGAGATCTCGGGAAAAAGCGTGGCGCAGCCTGTCAGAACTGCGACGAAAAGCGCCACTGGCCAGATCTGGAATCGTTGCATGAGCGTGCTGATTGTGGGTCTCCCTCTGTTTTGCATCTCGACACCGCACATTATCACAGGGTTGCACAGGTTTTCAAGCGCGGTGGCAAACGAGACTTCACAAAATCGGAGAAAGCCCCTATGATAACGCAAGGCTGTCGAAGTCCTCTCCTTTCAGAATGACAATGACGAAAGCAAAAATCTTAATCGCAGAAGACGAGCCTGCCTCTAGAACGGGGCTGCAGGAGCTTCTCACGAGCTGGGGATACGAGGTCACTGCCGCCGCCGACGGTCAGGAGGCTCTGGAGAAGGCGGCCGAACTCCAGCCGTCCCTCATTATCGCTGATCTCGTCATGCCGAACATGGACGGCATCGCCCTCCTCCGTACCCTCAAGACCGATGCGACCCTTCCTTCCATGATCATTCTGACCGGCCATGGGACCATTGAGACGGCGGTCCAGGCGATGCAAGAAGGGGCCTATGATTATCTCACCAAACCGGTCGATATCGGACGGCTTCGAGTCTTAGTGGAGAAGGCTCTCGAGCGCGGGGCAGTGTTGAAGGAAGTCAAGCTGCTGCGCCATCAGGTGCGCCACTTGGGCCGGTTCGGCCGGCTGGTTGGCGATACGCGAGCCATGAAGGAGGTCTACCGGCTGCTTGAATTGGCGGCGCCCAGCACTGCGCCGGTCCTGATCTGGGGGGAAAGCGGGACTGGAAAGGAGTTGGCCGCACGGACAATCCATGAGCTTTCCCCCCGGAAAGACGGCCCTTTTGTCCCGATCAACTGCGCGGCCATTCCGGAGACGCTGCTGGAAAGTGAGATCTTTGGTCACGAGAAAGGGGCCTTCACTGGCGCCACCGAGCGACGGATGGGATGCTTTGAACTGGCCGACCAGGGAACCATCTTTCTTGATGAGGTCGCGGAGATGAAAGTCGCCACCCAGGCGAAGTTCCTCAGAATCCTTGAGGAGGGGTCGTTTCGTCGTCTTGGCGGAACCAAGGAAATCCGTGTCGATGTTCGGGTTGTCACCGCGACGAATAAGGACCCGGCCCAAGCGGTCCGTGACGGCCTGCTCCGCGAAGACCTCTACTACCGATTAAACGTGTTCAGTGTCTATCTTCCCCCTCTTCGAGAACGGCGCGAGGACATTCCGCTTCTTATCGGAGCGCTCCTTGAGGCGTCCAACGACAAATACGGCAAAGCGGTCCGGAACCTAGACGCAGGGACGCTCGCCCTCCTGATCGGGCACGATTGGCCCGGCAACGTCCGGGAGCTTCGGAACGTGCTGGAGCGAGCCGTCCTTGTGGCCAACGGACACGTGATCACTTCACCCGATCTGCCGCCCAATTTCCCTAGTCAGCGTCGTGGGCCGACTTCGGAGCTCAATATCCCCGTCGGGATGACCATTGATGCGGCAGAAAAGGCCTTGATCCTCACAACGCTGGAACGCACACATCACAACAAGACCCGAGCCGCGGAGATCCTTGGGATCAGCTTGAAGACGCTGCACAATAAGTTGACCCGCTATCGGCAAGAGACTGCTTCCTCGACGACCGTGCAGGAATAAGAGCACATGACGCTCGGCATCCGAGGCAAGGAAATCCTCGGCATCAGTCTTCTGGTCTTTCTGATCGTCTCAGTCGCCTCGATCGTCCACCTTTCCACGACAACCCGCCTGGTGCTGAAGGACGCTGCGGAGAAGGGCGCCCTCCAGGCTCAACAGATATTCTCCGGCGCCACTCGAGCTGTCGTCCGGGCGCGCGGAAGCCGTCCTGAAACCGCCCTGGGCCGCGACCGGGAGCTCCGCGCGCTTCTCGATGCCAGCATCGGCTATTCCCCGCACCTGGTCTATGCGATGATCACCGATCGCTCCGATACGATTCTGGTGCACAGCGAGCGATCCCGCGAAGGGCAGACAGCGCTCCCACGTCAACAAATCGAGCACTTGCTACAGATGAACCCTCTGCAGCAACTCGCAGTGTTGGCCCACCAGCACCAGGTGTTTGAGACTACTCTACCGCTCAGTCTGAACGACCGGCCTTTCGGGGCGATCCGGCTCGGGCTGGCCGGAAGCCTCCTCTGGCACGAACTCTCTGCCGCTGTTCGGCAAAGCCTGTTGCTGGCGGTACTCGCTTTCCCACTCGCCTGGGTCGTCGCTATCGCGCTCTCGCACCTCGTCCTGGTGCCGTTGCGTCAGATTGCTCAAGGCGTTGATCGGATGGCGCGCGGCGAGTTTGACACGGCCTTTGCGTCTCATCGCGACGACGAGGTAGGACAGATTGCGGCAAAACTCAACCTCTTGGGACGCCAGATTCAGGAGGACCGGTCCTCTCTCATAAGCGAAAAAGCCAGACTGGAAGGGATCGTACACTGCCTTGAAGACGCCATCATTCTGCTGAACCGAGAGCAGGCGGTCATCTTCGCTAATCCGGTGGCGGAGACCCTCCTGGCCTGTCCTCTTATGAACGCAGCCGGCCAACCGTTGCAAAAGATCCTGGGTGAGGCGCACCCCTTAGCAGAGGCAGTGGGCGAGGTCTTCCGCCGACGATGGCCGGTGAAACACCTTTCCCTTCAGGTGCCGGGCGACCGCGACACCCCCCTGGATGTCTTGGCCTCCGCCTACCCTGTGCTGGACCAGGGCGACGTGGTCGGAGGCATGGTGATTCTCACGAATACCGAACCGCTCCAGCAGATCCAGTCACTCGTCGATTACTCACGGAAGCTGGCCGACCTCGGGAAGCTCACCTCGGGCGTTGCCCATGAAATCAAGAACCCATTGAATGCCATGATCATCCACATGGAGCTGTTGAAACAGAAACTGAACAATCCTCCAGAGGAGGTGGTCAAGAATCTGGAATTACTCGGGGGAGAGGTTCACCGCCTTGATCGTGTGGTACAAGGCTTTCTCCGTTTTGTCCGTCCCCAGACGCTTCAGTTGAAGTCGATGGATCTGAACGAACTGCTCCATGAAGTCGCTCAGGCGACCGACGTACAAGGGGCGGCAAGTCGGATCACATTCGTCTTTCGGCTTGACGACAAGCTCCCTCCTATCAATGGTGATCATGAGTTACTTCGGCAGGCCTTTCTCAACCTGGTCCTGAATGCTTGCCAGGCAATGCCGGACGGAGGGACGGTGACCCTTGCGACAGACCGAGCCGTTGAGGGCGTGATTCGCGCACATGTCATCGATCAGGGAACAGGGATCCCCGCTGAAGACCTCGACAAGATATTCCGTCTCTACTACACTACTAAACCGGATGGCAACGGGATCGGGCTTTCACTGGTGTACCGGATCGTCCAGATGCATGGAGGTAGGATCGAGGTTGACTCGAAGGTCGGACAAGGGACAAAGATGACGGTGACTTTTCCCACAGCCTAGTCCAGATGAAAGACATCCCAGTGGTGACTTCCCGGACGATCGTCGCATTGCTGTGCCTCATACTGGCAGCCGGTTGCGCCCAGCTTCAAGCGGTATTCAAGCCGACCCCTCCGCCCGCAGTCCCGGTGCGCCCGGCGCGCCCGGCGCTACCGCCCGCGCATCCGGCGCGTCAGGAGCCGCCGCCACGCTTATCCCCCCAAGTGAGCTCTGATCGTGAAACACAACTGACGCAGGCGGTCAACGCCAAAATCCAGGGGGTCGAGCGGACCCTGCTGTCGATCGACCAACAGAAGCTGAAGGCCGATCAATCGGAGACCTACCAAACCGTTCACAGCTTTCTCGCACAGGCCAGGGAGGCGCTCGCGAATAAGGACTTCCAGCAGGCGACGAATTTAGCCCAGAAGGCCGACGAACTCTCTAAAGCGGTTCATTAACAGGCAAAAATTACCTCCTCACAGTGATCTGCTTCTCATGGCAGGCGCGATGGTATCGACAATGCCGGCCGCTCATCGCCCTCCTGTCTTATCATCTCATCTGAGAAAAAATTGCTAGTCATTCTCCCAATTGCGACCTCCGACGAAAAAAGTAGAAGTAAACGGATATCCGATACAACGGTGTAACCTTCTGTATTTATATAACTTACGCGTTTTCTTCGTCGTGGTCATATCCCTGGCATGCCGCTTGCTTCTCTTCGTAGACAGGAGATCAGCTAATGCATGCGCAACGGTTAAACAATGCAAGACAGAAGGTCCTCGTCGTAGATGACGATTCAGCCTTCAGGGAACTCCTGACCGAGCTTCTTGAAACGGTAGATTACAACGTTTGGACCGCAGAAGACGGTCTGGCCGGCTTGGACGCTCTATACAATGGTCCCTTCGATCTTATCTTGGTGGACAACCGCATGCCTAGAATGACAGGGCTCGATATGGCCGCTTGTATACGGAAAACCGATACGGTTACCCCTATCATCCTTATTACAGGCGATTCCTACACGCTTGATCCTGAGATCGTGGCGCAGGCCGGGGTTACAGAGGTACTGCCAAAGCCTCTCAAGATCAATGAGTTTTTGAACATGGTTTCAAGTGGAAAGCAAAGATAAAAAGTGAGTAACAACTCGATACGTGGAGGTAAGCCAAATGAGTAGAGCAATGTCCAAACAAATTGCGTTAGGAGTAGTTGTGCTCGCCCTCACCACGGGGTGCGCCGGGATGTCGACGCGCCAGCAGCGTGCCCTGAGCGGAGGTGCTATCGGCGCGGCTGGCGGGGCTGTACTGGGCGCCGCCGCTGGTAGCCCGGTGACTGGCGCCGTCGTGGGCGGCGCGGTAGGAACAGCTACAGGCGCCATGTGGGACGACATCAAGAAATCGCTGAAGTGAGCATCGGGTACTGACCCCGCCACCCGCCGCTCGTTCGGTTGTTACGGCCTCTCCGATCTGTCTCCTCCCCATATCGGAGAGGCCGTTTTTCTTTCACCCCCTTCATCGCCCTTCTGTAACTCCCAGAAAGTGGCCCGATGCACTGGGCCATATTGATAGGATTTTCCGATTTGATTTATTGGATATCAGCGTATAACGTTACAGACAGATTTTGTCATGTTGGACAATAGGCGCACATGCAACCATCGGGAGGATGTATCCATGGGTCGTCGGTGGGTCCTTGCCGGGTTATCGAGTGTAGTGGCTGTTGTGACGAGCCTCGGACTGCTTAGTTCTGCCTGGTCCGAAACGCCGAAGGAGTTGCGGGTGTCAGCCATTCCGGACGAGAACCCTACCGAGTTAATGCGGATCTACGCGCCCTTCGCCGAATATTTGAGCCGAGAGATCGGCATCCCGGTCAAGTACTATAACGTCGTGGACTACGCCGCGACCGTCGAAGGCCTGGCGGCCAGGAAACTGGATATGGTCTGGTACGGAGGCTTTACCTTCGTCCAGGCTCGGAAGCGGACCGGCAATGCGATCCCAGTGGTGAGCCGGGAGGAAGATCTTCACTTCCACAGTAAATTCATCACCCGGCCGGAAACCGGCATCAAGACCCTGGCCGATTTGAAGGGCAAGAGCTTCTCGTTCGGAAGCGTCAGCTCAACATCGGGTCATCTCATGCCGCGCTATTTCCTTTTACAGAACGGGATCAACCCCGAACGAGACTTTGCGACCTTCAGCTTCAGCGGGGCGCATGATGCCACCGCGCTGTGGGTCGAGAGCGGGAAAGTCGATGCCGGGGCTTTGAATGAGGCAGTGTGGGACAAGCTTGTCGAGCGCAAGAAGGTTGATCCGAACAAGGTGAAAGTGTTCTGGACGACACCCCCGTACATCGACTATGTCTGGACCGTGCGGGGCGATCTGGACAGCGCCCTCGTTGAAAAGATCGCCGCAGCCTTCATGAAGCTGGACTACAACAACCCGACGGATAGGGCGCTCATGGACCTTCAGCGTACGAAGAAATACGTCCGCGTCAAGGTAGAGCAGTTCAAGGCGGCTGAAGAGGCGGCGGCTACCGCCGGGTTGCTTCAGTAGCACAATCACAACCCATGTACCTGCTCGATCGGATCTGCAAGGTCTTTGATGGGCGGACCATCGCCGTGCGTGAGCTCGATCTGAAGGTCCGACGCGGCGAGCGGGTAGCGCTGATCGGCCCAAGCGGAGCCGGCAAAACGACGCTGTTTCGGATGTTGAATCTCACGATCCCCCCAACCTCCGGCACCCTCTTGTTCGACGGACTGGACAGCAGGCACTTCTCGGGGCGGCAACTACGCGAGACCCGACGCCGGATCGGCACAATCTACCAGCAGCACAACTTGGTTCCGCGTCTGCAGGTCGTCCATAATGTGCTGTCGGGTAAGCTCGGGACTTGGCCCACCTGGCGGGCAGTGCAATCCTTGATTCGACCCATGGAGGTCGATCTCGCCTCCGAGGCGCTCAGGCAGGTCGGCATTGCCGACAAGCTATACGAGCGGACCGAGACCCTGTCGGGCGGCCAGCAGCAGCGGGTTGCCGTTGCCCGCTTGCTGGTACAGAATCCGGAGGTGATCCTGGCCGATGAGCCGGTCTCTTCAGTCGATCCCGCCCTGGCGTCCGGCATCGTCAAACTGCTGATCGACCTCAGCGAAACCCATCTGAAGACGCTGCTCATGAACCTTCACAGCGTTGACCTGGCCTTGGCCCACTTCCCCCGAGTGATCGGGCTGAAGGACGGAACGATCTCGTTCGACTTACCGGCCGCAGCGGTGACGAATGAGCATCTGACAGCCCTCTATGCCGGAAGTCAGACCGAAGCAATCGAAGAGGAGATCCTCGGCCGTGCGGAACGATCTTTCGTCCGCTCCTGTCAGCCCCATCTTACCCACTAGGCGCTTCTCCAACCTCCAGATTATCTGGTCCGTCCTGTTCATCCTGACGTTCCTGGGAAGCTACAGGCTTGCGCAGGTCAAGCCCCTGGCACTCCTCGAACCTGAGGGACGCCGGAATATCCGGACATTCGTCACCGGCATGTTCCCGCCAGACCTGTCATGGGACTTCCTGAGTCTCCTGGGTCGCCCGATCGTAGAAACGATCCAGCTCTCCCTGATGGGAACCTTCATGGCTGTAATCATCGGCTTCCCCCTCGGCCTCGTGGCGACACGTTCACTGACCTTCACAGGCATTCTCAACGAACGGGAAATGGTCCACGCTCGTCGCGGTGTCTATCTCCTACGCAAGGGTACCTATCTTCTGGCCAGAGCGATCCTCAGCCTGTTCCGGACCATCCCTGAATTCGTGTGGGCCTTCATGTTTGTCCGAGCCGTCGGGCTAGGGCCGTTCCCCGGCGTCCTGGCCATTGGGATTTCGTATGCGGGGATGTTGGGAAAGGTCTACTCAGAGATCCTGGAACATGTCAGTCCGGAACCTCTGGAGGCACTGCAGGCGACCGGCGCCTCGCGGCCCACCATCCTCCTGTATGGCCTGTTACCGCAGGCCTTGCCGAACCTGGTCTCCTACACCCTGTACCGTTGGGAATGCGCCATTCGGGCATCGACGATTTTGGGCTTCGTGGGCGCGGGCGGGATCGGCCAGCAACTCGAGATTTCGATGCGGATGTTTAATTTCAACCAGGTCCTGACCCTGGTTACGATCCTGTTTGTGATGGTGGCGGGCGTGGATACCTTGAGCGCCAGGATAAGAAACGCGATCCTGGGTCGGTCGAACGTCTGATGGCAGAGCGTTCTGTACCGGCAGCGGCAGGGACCAAAGAGCGGGATGGCCTCTCCACCCGTAATCTGATCATCCTGGCTGGGCTTCTTACCCTCATGGCCTGGAGCTATGTGGGCACGGAGTTCTCGCTACGCGGACTACTGGGCGGCGAGAGCGCGGTCCAGATCCTCACCTATATCCGGAAGCTCTTTCCGCCTGATCTTTCCACCCAGTTCCTATTCAAGACCGGATACTGGGCGCTCGAGACCTTTGCCATGTCGTTTCTCGGAACGATCTTGGCGGTTCTGATCGCCTGTTCTCTCGTCTTTCTTTCCAACCGCAACCTGATGTTCGCCGGACTGTTGTTCGAGATGGAGCAGAGCCGCCCGTGGGTGCGAGCGCTCCGGACCATCCTGTACCTCGGCGCCAAGGCTGCCCTTAATCTCCTCCGGACCATTCCCCATCTGGTCTGGGCGTTGATCCTGGTCTTTGCGGTTGGCCTTGGCCCGTTCCCGGGGATGCTTGCGCTCGGGATTCACACGGGTGGGGTCCTGGGGCGGCTGTTTGGAGAGGTGATGGAAAACGTGGAAGTCCAGTCGATCGAAGCATTGCAGGCGACCGGCGCCAGCCGACTGCAGATCTTGTTCTACGGCATCCTCCCGCAGGTCCTGCCGGAGTGCGTCGCCTACACCCTGTACCGCTGGGAGGTGAACATCCGGGAAGCGGTGATCCTCGGGTACGTGGGGGCCGGGGGACTGGGCCAGCAGATCCAGATCGCCATCAGCCTCTTCCTGGAGCACCGGCTGCTAACCTTGATTCTCGCGATCTACCTGATCGTTACGGCCGTCGATACCCTCAGCGCCTCCCTGAGAAGCCGGCTGGTCTAACCCCCTCACTGCATCGACGAGAGCGTACGAGCGCGGTCCGGTCCGGCGTGTCGTCGAGCGCAGCCGCTATACCCGGTCCAATGGACGATGAGGCGGGGGAGGCAACTCAACTCTCACCACATCTCCAGGCCGTACCACCCCGCCGGCCCGTACCACCCCCATGATACCGGCCTTTCGGATCAGTCGACCGGACTCGTCCCGGTCCAGTACCGCCGCCATCAGCCCCGGTCGGAGGGCGTCGAGCTGGGCGCATGGGGTACGCAAGCCGGTAACCTCGACCACTGCCTCCTGGCCCAGTCGAAGCAGGGTACCAGTTGGCAGGGCGATCAGGTCGACACCGCAGGTGGTGATGTTCTCGCCCATCTGACCGGGGGATACGTCGAACTCGGCCACCTGCAACTCGTCGAACAGTTCGGCATGAATCAGGTGGACCTGCCGTAGGTTCGGCTGGGTCGGGTCGGCCGCCATCCGAGAGCGGTGCTTGACCGTTCGCCCGAGGTGGGCGTCACCTTCCACGCCGAGACCTGCGAGCAGACGAATGGCGGCCAGTGGCGTCTTGCCGAAGGAGTGCGTCGAGCTACAGCACACCGCCACCACTTTACCCATCAGTCAGCCCTAGCCTTCTGACATCGCAACTCACCGGTACAACGTACCTACAACTCGCCATGAGCGAGCAACTGAACTTCAAGACTACTTCTTCTCCTCCGGCACGCAGTTAAAACTGAAGATATGAACGTTCCCACCGTTCCACTGTGTAACCTTTGCGCCTCCCGTACCCTCAGGCTTTTCGGGAAGGATCGGATGGCCCTTGCCGAACAGAACGGTCGGCGTCTCACTCAGCAGTGTGAGCTGTCTCTCATTAGCCCGGACCTGAAAGGTGACTTTCCAACTATTGTCGCCCATTTTTTCGACCCGCAATTTCAGTTTGGAGCAATCGTCGGTTGTAATGGGAACAATAATCTTGGCTCCCCCCCAAGGCGCCCTCTTATAGTTGTACGAGTTCTGCTTCAAGGTCCAGTTGCCAAAGATCCAGCCGGAATCGTAGACCACGATCTTGTCGTCCTTCAGGATTTGGAAATTAATCGGTTCGCCTTTGTCTTTGTCGTCGTCTTTGGTATTGATTTCAATGAGCAAATCAACGATGTTCGTCGCTAAGGCCGCCTGGAACGAACCCAGCAGAAGAACCCCGACGACAGCACCTGCGGTCAAGTATTTCAACATAATAGTTCGCTCCTTGTTCAGGTCATCACAGCCCGGTGACACATCCTCTCATAGCGTCCAATGCGCACATGCGCTTGCACCCAATGCCTCACCATCGAGTATGCTGACCGGCGTATCGCTTACCGACAGGTTTGACGGCCGCGGCGATTTTCCGGTCTTTCAAGAACCTTGTCAAGTGCGCATGGCACCAATTGTTGTCGGTGATCATTTCACGATTGACGTCTGCTGTTCGCGTGCGCGAACCTCCAGGTCATGACCGCCGCAAGCGCCATGGGCGCGGCGCCGAATGCGATGAACACCGCGTCCCCAGGAAGGCGCAGCCATTCGAGACGGCGCACCAACGGTTGGTTCATAAACTCCGCGCCGCGGGCGTGCCAGTAGCCGTTGGTCAACACATCCCATAGTTGCAGGACACCCCCGGGGAAGAGGTTCAATATCACCATCAGCGCCAGGCCGACGTTCAGTCCCCAGAACGAGACGCGCACGAGTTTCTCGACGCGCTGCCACTGTTCATCATTCAGCACCTGTCGGAACGCAATCACCATCAGCGCCAACGCCAGCATCCCGAACACCCCCATCATCGCCGTATGCCCGTGATTCGTTGTCAGGAGCGTGCCGACCTCATAGAAACTGATGACCGGCAGGTTGATAAGAAAACCAAATACGCCGGCACCGACGAAATTCCAGAAGCCGACCGCCATCAAGAAGTAGACTGTCCACTTATGCGGCAACGACACCGGTAGCTCGCATACGCCACACTGGCTCTGAGTCAACTTGATGAAGTCCCACGCATCCAGTGTCAGCAACGTCAGCGGGACAACCTCCATGGCCGAGAATACAGCCGACAGAGCCATAGCGATGGTCGTCTGACCGGTCCAGTACCAATGATGTCCGGTGCCGATGATGCCGCTACCGAGGTACAGGATCGCGTCAAGATAGATGACTCGCTCCACGTTCGCGTGCGATATGACGCCCAATTGGAAGAAGATCAGCGCCACCATCACCGTCACGAATAACTCCAGGAATCCTTCGACCCAGAGGTGAACGATCCAGAACCGCCAGTTGTCCACGACCGACAAGTGGGTTGTGCTGCCGAAAAACATCGCCGGCAGGTAGAAGAGCGGGAGGGCGAAAGCGGCGTACAGAAATAGCGACGCGACTTGACGCTGTTTCGGGTTTTGCCGCGCCGGCGCAACGGCGCGCACCAACAACACCAGCCACAGCACCAGCCCGACAACCAGCATGACCTGCCACGCCCGCCCCAAATCCAAATACTCCCAGCCTTGATGCCCCAGCCAGAACCACAACGGGCCGAGCATCTGATTTACCCCCAGCCACTCGCCCAACAAGCTGCCGGCCACGACCAGCAGCAGCGAGACAAACAACAAATTAATACCCAGAACCTGCCCGTGCGGTTCGCCGCCTCCCAGCCCCGCGGCCAAGAACAGTCCGCCCGCAACGTACGCTGTCACGATCCAGAAGATCGCCAACTGCAAATGCCAAGTCCGCATGATATGGCTCGGCGCGACTTGTGACAGATCTATGCCGTAGAACTTGCCGGGATCAGCCCGGTAATGCGCGACCGCGGCGCCGACAATCACCTGCGCCAAAAACAGCAACGCCACCATCGTAAAGAGCTTGATCGTCGCTCGCTGACTCGCCGTGGCCACGCCCAACAACATCAGGGGGTGTACGTGCCCACTCCGGCCCTTCCAGCCGAGGAAATCAAACTTGCCGAACGCAAGCAGCACCCCCGCGATCCCCGCCAGTAACGTGATTAAACTCATCGCGCTCCACAGAATCGCATCGGCTGTGAGCGTATTCCCAGCCAGCGGTTCGTACGGAAAGTTATTCGTGTACGAGTGGGGCTTGCCGGGCCGATTTGCAACGGACGCCCATGCCGTCCACGCGAAAAAGGCGGTAAGCTGTCGCAACTCCGTCGGGTCAGTAATGTACTGAGCCGGCAACCCGCCGCTGCCTATCGGCTCGGCAAAATACGCTCTCCACCTCGCCACCTGCTTCTCGAACGTAGCCGCCTCCGCCTCCGTAAATGTTAATGTCCCGGTCTGTGGGTCGTAGTGATTCTGCTTCAACGCCGGTCCTACTGCCACGGCCAACGCGTGTAAATACTCCGCCGAAAAATCCGGCCCCAGATACGCCCCGTGTCCCCAGACAGATCCGTTTTCCATCAGGCCATACTTCAAAAATACTTCCTGTCCGGCTCGAATATCTTCGACTGTCAGGACGGTCACGCCACCCGGGCCGGCCACCTTGTCCGGAATCGGCGGCGCAAATTGATAGGTACGTACCGCCAGCCAAATCAAGACAGTCAGCCCGAACACCATCGTGATAACGAGCGCGTACCGCCACCAAGGAGAAAGCCCATTGGGGTTTGCCTTCATTGATTGCTCCTTTGGTTCATGTCGCGGCCTTCCGGAAGCCGAGAGGAAACGCCCTTTCGGAACACCACACGAACGCAATCGCCTTTCGAACGGGACTGTGGGTCAGAGGTGGGTGGAGGCGCGAGCGAACTCGCGTGGACGACCATCCGCTGCAGCCGCGTGATGTCCTGTGCAAAGCGCCGGGCAAAAAGTGGATAGCAAGCCGCAGCCACGATGGCACGGCACTTCTTTCCGCCGCCTGGAGCGTCTGGTTCGGCGTAACCCGCCGCAACTCAGCCGGCCTTCGCCCACGGCTGCGGCTTCTTCGGCGGCAGCGAAACGAGTTTCCGTCTGCTCCGTCGTTCTTCCTCCTTGAGGGCCTGGCAGATTGCGTCGAGGTCGTAGTGGTACTTGGCGGCGTGGCGTTCACGCACACGTCGCACTTCGTCGACGATCGGGTCTTTCCACATCGGTCACTCTCCCATGAGCTCTTCTGGTGTGCAGATGACCGGGACGCCGTACCCATGATTGTAGGCCACGGCGGCCACCACGTTGCGAATCTCCGCATTCGCGATGTGCTTGCAGTTCCAAGTGAGCAGGTAGTCCATGCCGTCTGCAATTTTCCCACAGTACCTCAGGGTGCAACACTGTCACCTTGATGAGTGTCGTGGCCACCCACGCCTATGCAACCTTCGTTTTCGTCGTAGCCCATCGCTGGGCCATACGCTTTAGCTCTTCAGCATACTTCGGCCAGTCATGCAATGTCTCTGGATCAAAGTCCGCCCCATTGGGCCAGATCAACGTGTGCACTTCCGGGTCTATCTCAACTTGATTGAACACGCGCTCGTCCTGCAAAGGTGCATACAAAGCGCCTGCCAGAACAGGTCGAAAGTCAATGACCTGCTCTGTCTTATCGTCGAACGCAACCCGAAGCGTGTATGGGCCAACGATTTCACACTCAATGACCCGATAGATTGGATGGTTCATGTCGCGCCGATTCTCCTGCCTTTCTAGGGACTTGTCAAGGTTCGACCTATTGGTATGCTATAGTCACTGGTGCGCGGGGTATCTTCCGAGCGCGAAGGACACAGATGATCAATGAAGAATGAAACAGCAATGCGGTTTGTGGCCGATGCGATGCTGGGTCGGTTGGCCAAGTGGCTTCGCCTGTTGGGGTACGACACGCTCTACTGGCGAGGCGATGACGCCCGACTGGTGCGCCTGGTCCTGGTGGAAAACCGGCTGCTGCTTACGCGAGACACCCACTTGCCTCCTCGCCTACCACCTCATCTGATCTGCTTCATCGACAGCGATCATTACGATGCGCAGCTCGGTCAGGTCGTGGCCCGCTTTGGGTTGCCGCCTAGGATCGGCCGTTTGTGCCTACGATGTAACCTGCCCCTCGAGCCGGTCGACAAAGCCGAGGTACGCGCGGAGGTCCCACCGTTCGTCTGGCAGACCCAGGAGCGGTTCGCCCGCTGCCCTGGCTGCCTCCGGATCTACTGGGAGGGGACGCATTACGCCCGGATGATAGAGATGCTCGATCGGGTGGCTGCCTTGAAGAAAGGAAACGGCCGATGCGCGTGAGCTTCATGGGCACGCCAACGTTCGCCCTGCCATCGCTGAAGGCGCTCATTACCGCAGACCACGAGATCTGCCTGGTCGTAACCCAACCGGATCGGCCGGCCGGGCGCGGCCGCGTGCCTACCCCGCCACCAGTGAAGCTTGCCGCCCAAGAGCTCGGACTTCCGATCCTACAGCCGGAGAAGGTGAGTGAGCCGACGGTCATGCCAGCACTGCAAGTGGCCCGACCGGAGGTCATCGTCGTCGTCGCCTATGGTCAGCTTCTTCCGAAGCCGATCCTCGCCATGCCGCCGCATGGCTGCCTGAACCTCCATGCCTCGCTCCTGCCGAAGTACCGCGGCGCGGCGCCGATCCCATGGGCCATCATCCAAGGGGACACAGTCACAGGGGTCACTATTATGCAGATCGAAGCGCGGATGGATGCTGGACCCATCCTTCTGCAGCGGGCCGAGCCGATTCAACCGCACGATACGGCGGCGACGCTCTCCGAGCGGCTGGCCGTCCTGGGGGCGGAACTGTTGTGCCAAGTCCTCGATCAGGTGACACGCGAAACAGTCCACTCGGTCCCGCAGGATGAGCGTCTGGCGACCTATGCGCCGAAGCTTCTCCCCGCCGATACGCACCTGGACTGGGCCCGTGATGCACGGGCGCTTGATTGCCTGATTCGGGGCTTGTGCCCGGAGCCGGGAGCGGTGACGAGTTTCGGTGGGCGGCGCGTCAAGGTTCTTAGTGCCGAAGTCGAGGCAATAATCAACTCCCCGCCCGGCACCGTGTGTGCGGTCGATCAGAAAAAGGGGGTCCTGGTGGCCGCCAAGTCGGGAGGTTTGTGGCTTACGCAGGTCCAACCAGAGAACCGCCGAGCCATGACGGCGGCAGAGTTCGCAAGAGGATACCGTGTCCGGCCTGGTGACGCCTTTGGCTCGGCCTAGCGCTCCGCCAATCAACGCCCGGCGTCTCGCGCTCGAAGTGTTGACCCAAGTGGAGGAGCAGCGTGCCTACGCCAGCCTCCTGCTGGACGCCAGACTCCAGAAGGCCCGCCTTTCGCAACAAGACCGAGCACTCGCCACTGAGCTGGCTTACGGCGTCCTTCGCTGGCAGGGTCGGCTGGACTACCTGCTGGCTGCCGTGACCGATCGGCCATGGGAGCGGGTCGATCCGATACTACGCCGCCTGCTGCGTCTCGGCGCCTATCAGCTCCTCTTTCTTACACGCATCCCCGCCTATGCCGCCGTTAACGAAACTGTCGCCCTGACCCAAGACGCCATGCGTAGCCCAGTCAAGCGTGACGCCAAAGCCTTCGTCAATGCGATCTTGCGCCGGTTGCTGGAGCGGCATAGTTCGATCCCCTTTCCTGATCCCTCCAGCGATCCGGTCGGCGCCCTTGCTGCGCGCTGGTCGCACCCGTCCTGGCTGGTCGCGCGTTGGCTCGCACGTCTGGGACCGGCAGAGACCGAGACCTTGCTCAAGGCCAACAACGACATCCCTACGTTGTCCGTGGTGGTCAACCGGCTGAAGAGTCGACCGGACGAGGTCCGGGCCCGCCTCGCCGGGATCACGCGTTCGGTCACTCCGGGCCGGTTCGTTCCCGGTGTCTTGCACCTTCAAGACGGCGCCGAGGCGCTGCGCGATCAGGCATTCGCGGACGGCTGGTACTTCCCGATGGATGAGGCAGCAGCCTTGCCGGTCCTCCTACTGGACCCTCAGCCCGGCAACATCGTGCTGGATGCCTGCGCCGGCGGTGGCGGGAAGACGGCCCTGATTCTGGGACAGCTCGCGGGAAGTGGGCGAGTGATCACGCTCGATCCGAACGCTCGCGCTCACCGACGCCTCCGAGAGGCCAGGGCGCGCCTGGGTCTTGATCGAGTCATGCCGGTTCAAGCCGATGCCAGACAGGCATCTCGTTTGTTCACCCGCTCCGTAGACAGGGCATTGGTGGATGCGCCATGCAGCGGTCTCGGCACCCTCCGACGCCATCCTGAGCGAAAGTGGCAGCAGCAAGAGGCAGGCTTGGCGGCCTTGGCGCGTTTGCAACTTGAGCTGCTTCACGGTGTCGCGCCGCTGCTGAAACCGGGAGGAGTTCTGGTCTATAGCACCTGTTCGCTTGAGCCCGAGGAGACCGACGTCGTCGTCAAGACGTTCCTGCGCGATTTCCCCGAGTTTGCCGCCGACAACGCCCCTGGCAGCCTTCCTGCAACGGTCGCGGAACTGATCGATTCCCAGGGCGCTCTTCGTACATGGCCGCACCGGCATGGACTCGACGGCTTTTACGCCATCCGACTCCGCCGGGGGGACCGATGAATCTCCTCCGATTGCTGGGCAAAGGGCTCGCGTGGGCCCTGATTCTCACCGCCGTGGCTGTCGTGACCGGCGCTATCACGATGTGGCTCGCGGCAGAGAAGGACAAGGTGCAACTTCCGCGCGTGATCGGAATGGACGCTACGACAGCACTCGTGTTGCTGCACCAGCAGGGGCTCCAACCGAAGGTGAGCGGCCGGGAGTATAGTGAAGAGGTCCCGCAAGATGCCATCTTATTTCAACGGCCAGCCAGTGGTTCATGGGTCCGGAAAAACAGCGAGGTTCGCTTGGTGGTCAGTCAAGGCAGTGACGCGGTCGCGCTCCCCAGTCTGGCCGGGCTGCCCCTCTCAGAGGCCACAGCGCTCCTGCACGCATCCGGTATCACCCTTGGCCGGGTGGCGCAGGTCCATTCGTCGGAGCGCCCGAAAGGAGAGGTGATCGCCCAGGATCCCGAGGCGGGCACTGTTGTCCGCAGAGGGAGCCCGGTTGCCGTACTGCTCAGCCTCGGTCAGCTTGACGACGTACAGTGAATCAAGGCGTAGCTTGACACGGCGGCGAACCGATTGATAGACTGCGTGATATAGTGAGAGGTGCTGGAGGTGTTGAAGACTGTTCAGAGAAGCCACCAAG
>JAGWRQ010000189.1 GCA_028869615.1 Candidatus Methylomirabilota bacterium
CGTGGTGAGCGACCAGTCCCGCCCGTTGAACGGCTCGCCGGGCAGGGTCTTCATTTCACCGTACACGTACAGGACCAGCATGGTACCGGCGAACAGGACGAAGAGTGAGAGGAAGCTCCAGATATAGGTCGCGAACGTCGGGATGTTACCGGCCTGTGGATCGTATGGCCAGTTGTGGGTATAGCTGTAGACCTCACCCGGTCGATTCGCGCCGGCGACCCAACCACCCCAGAAGAAATAGCCGGCCAGCGCCTTCAGGTCGGCCGGATTGCTGATGAAATTCTTGATCCGTCCCTTCTGAAACGCCTCTTCATAGGTCGGATCTGTAAACATCTTCGTATAGTGAGTGATCAATTCCTGATACGCAAAGACTTGGGCCGGGTTAAGGCGAATCACGTTAGCGGTTGCATCGTAGCCGTTCTCGTGGATCTCGCGCTTTACCCTCCCCGCGATCCCGTCTCTATCGGTTTGGGTCACAGGGCGCTCTTTCGCGATCTCATTCTCGTAGTACGTGCTCATCGAGTTAAAGGTTCGATGCAGCGCTTCGGCCGTAAAATCCGGACCGCGCTCAGCGCCGTCACCCCAGAAGGAGCCATACGTCATCAGCCCCTTCAGGTGGAACACCTGCTTGCCCCGCTGCATTTCCCACTCGGGAATGACCGTCTCCCCGCTGGTGGCCGACACGAAGTTGGTCATCGGGGGAACACCCACGTAGGTCCACACGCCGAGCGCAATCAATCCAATGACGCTGATGGTAGTGACGATCAAAGCATGAAGCCACCAATATTTCTTAATCAGTAGTGCTTGAGCAAATGTCCTCTCGTTCTTACTCTTCGTTGCAGTTCCGCTGGGATTCGGACTCATCATTACCTCCCGTGGCTCTCCCTCAACTGAGGTGGCCACCTTGCCTTGCATTGTTATTACGGTGCCGTCTTTAGCTTAGTTGGGATTACCCCAGCTATCTGGGGTGCACGCGCTTCGCGAACAATACGCGGGGCACGGGTTCAAACCACCTCCTTTCCAGTTGCAACGTCATATGGCGTACGCGCTTCGCGAACAGCGCGCGGGGCACGGGTTCGACGGCACCCGCCTCATCGATCAGGCTGTAACCCGTTCCCCTGCTTGCTCGATCCACATCATAAACTTCATGGGGAACGCCTCCTTAGCGCCAATACTGCGATCCCCTGTAGACTTTGTAGTCTTGCAATCGAATCAATCTGGGATGCATATGTACTATGCTATACTTTTACTATCCGGCATGGGGCTCGTAAATCCTGCGATTGACTCAATATGCTGATGCAGATGCACTACTAAATGAGATTTTGACCGATTCTGTGGTTTGAAGGATATAAGGTGCGTTTTACTCGACCAAGCGGTGACATGCCAATCTGCTTGTCGGTACATGGCATAACATTCATGAGGGCTGCTTGCTCCAGAACGGCATTATGACCCACGAAGGAACCTGTTAGCCAGCGATCGATTGATTGAATCTTTATTGATCACGCCTATCACGCGGCCTTAGGGGGCTCCTTCGTAACCCCTAGACCCTGTCCAGCCTCCGCGCGAGTCGTGGGCTCTCGCCGCGCCATCTCGTTCACGTAGGCCACGGCCTCCAGCCTCGAGTGCACCTTGAGCTTGCTGAAGATGTTCTGGATGTGGTTTCTCACCGTGGTTTTACTGATAAAAAGTTGCTCCGCGATGGCCGCCGTGGTTGCCCCGGTCCGCATCAGAGTGACCACCTGCAGTTCCCGTCGAGTCAGTTCACCGATGGGCGATACGGTCTTCTCACTCATCGCGAGTTGAGTCTGAGCCAGTTGTTGGCGAACGAGCACCTCAAGCTGGTGCGCCGCAGTGACATCACGGAAGAGATGGACAACCGTGGGGGGCTGGTTGTCGGCAGAGGGAAGCGCAACACAACTGACGTCGATCCACAGCGGTTTGCCCGTCCTCGTCCGCGTAGCCATCTCAAAATGTTGGATCAGGTCTCCACGGCTCAACGACATCTTGAGTGGGCACGGCCACTGACAAAGCTGATTACCATTACTGTCACGGCCGTTAAAGAACTCGCCGCACTTCTGCCCGACGACTTGTTGCGCGGAAGCTTCCAGGATGGTTTCAGCGGCATGGTTGCAGAACAGAATCTCCCCAGACGGTGCGCTTACAAACACGCCATCGGCCGTCTCCGCGAACAGCCTAAAAGCAGCCTCCCGCGGTTCCGCAGACTGCGCGCCTCCTGACTCGATTCGCGAGCCCTTTTCACCTGCCGCAAACCGATATTCGCATTCCTCATCCATACGACGGGCCACCGCCTCGCCTGCACGAACGCTGCTACCGCGCCGCCGGTCTGTTCGCTGGGTTCGCACCGAACGTTTCGGTCCGTTGCCTGGATGCGCCATGATTTAAATGTACAGTCCTCAACAAAACCTGTCAAGCCGAAAAGAAACATAAGGCTGGGCAGGCTGAAGAAAACTCTTGACAGGGGAGTGCGGGCTATGCCATAGTCGCCCGACATATAGAAGGTCCAGGCTCTGCTGCAGGTTCCCCCGAAGGTTGGGAAGTCCGCGTAACACTAGGCGAGGGGTCGTCTCATCGGGGCGGGGTCACGTCAGCGCCCCGCATCAGCAGCGCGCTTCGAGTTCGGGAGCGCGGTGGTTAACCTAACGACGCAGAGGGAGGAGGATCATGGTTCAAAGAAGATGGTGGGTTCGTGGTGTCGTCTTGGGCAGCGCCTTGCTGCTCGCCCCGGTTGGGGCGTGGGCCGACAAGCTCACAGATCTGGAGCAGGCCTTCGAGGCCCAGCAGAAATCACTCCAGCAGTTGCAGCAGGAGATGCATCGGCTACGGCAGGAGCGATCCACGCAACAGGCAGAGACGGACCGGCGCGTGATGGAGGTGGAGAAGAAGGCCGCCGAGGCCGCGGCATCGTCGCTGCTCACCGGGTATGAGCCTGGGAAGGGGTTCTACCTGAAGTCAGCCGATGGCCAGTTCAAACTGAACCTGGGCGGGTATCTCCAGACGTGGGCTCAAGTGGAGGGGTCGTTCCAGGCGGGCGACAACCCCAGCTTGACACCGGCCGAGAAGGCAACAGCGGGTACTCGGCATAACCCGAGCACCTTCAAGGAGCGTCGCATTCGGTTGCTCGTGACCGGCCAACTCTTCAACGACTTTAACTTCCACATCCAGCCGGAGTTCTCCTTCGGTGGTGTTGGCTCCCAACCCCCAGGTGGCAGCAGTACAGGCGGTGCGCGCCTCGAAGAGGGCTGGCTCAGTTATACGTATGCTCCGTGGGCAAAGGTGATCGTAGGGCAATATAAGCCACGATTCGGTCTCGAGATGCTCACCTCCTCTGCGGACCTGGACTTCGCTGAGCGGGCGGTCATCTCCAGGGCGCTGTCCCCTGAGCAGCAGCTTGGCGCCACCATCGAGGGCAACCTGAAACTCGCCAGCATACCCGTCTTCTACGGGGTTGGGATCTATAACGGCTGCGGTCGGGTCGACCAGTGTCCCGGCGGCATTGACAATGACGGCGACAAAGAGTTTACCGGGCGAGTGACCGTTTCACCCCCGATGCCCTTCGGGAATCTCACCGTCGGTTTGAATGCCGATCGCCGCACCTTCCGGATCAAGAATGGAAAGGGCGCGACCGATGCGAACGGCGTGACGGCGCCCATCAGTGGGACCTCGTTTTACAGCTTCAATCCGGTCCAGGCAACCGGATGGAAATTGGCCGGTAGCCTTGGCGGGTCGGCGGA
>JAGWRQ010000190.1 GCA_028869615.1 Candidatus Methylomirabilota bacterium
TTCACGCGCTCTTCCATGCTGTTTGGCTATTTTACTCACGGCACTATAGGAGTTATAGACATTACTGTCAAGATAAAATATAGACTATGTATCTTGTAAGACGCCAAATTGGATGATGACTGGGAATCCTATTGACTTCAGTAGAAAAGCGAAGTACGTTTCGCTCCGAGGAGGGATGCGTGAGCACAGAGCTGAAGACCCAAATTGGCAGGCGCCTGAGGCGGATTCGACGGATGCGCGATCTGACTCAGAAGGAGCTGGCCAATACGATTGTGGGGAGGGTGGATTACACGTATATCGGGAAGATTGAGCGGGGAGAGCAACGGATCTTCCCCCGAAAAAGTGGACACGGCTTTACGCCATCAATCTCTCATACTCTTCGGGCGTGCAGTAGTCAATCCCAGAGTGCAGGCGGTAGTGGTTGTAGAAGCGGATGTAGGCGGTGAGCGCCGCTTCGAGTTCAGCGAAACTCGCGAAGGTCCGGCCTCGGATCCACTCGGTCTTCATGGTGTGGAAGAACGACTCCATGTGGGCGTTGTCCTGGCAGTACCGGGGTCGGTTCATGCTGGGCCGGATCCCGTACTGCGTGAGGATCGCGCGGTAGCGATACGCCGCGTACTCGATGCCGCGGTCAGAGTGGAAGATGAGCGCCTGCGCAGGTCCTCGGTTGCGGATCGCCCGACGCATGGCGAGCGCGGTGAGATTCACCGTGCGGTCCAACCCGACTGCCCAGCCCACGATGCGGCGCGAGTAGACGTCCATGATGACGGCCAGGAAACAGGGGCGCCCGTTGGCCTTGAGGTACGTGACATCGCCTACCCACTGCTGGTTGGGCGCCGTCGGTGGGGCCGTGGCCACCCTGAGGTTGTCGGTGGCCTCGAAGAAGCGATGGACCCCTGGTGCCCGACGGGTCACTTTCACCACCCGGCCCTTGAGTCCCGCCGTGCGCATGAGCCGCGCCACGCGCTTCTTGTTTGCGGCGAGACCCTCTTTGCGCAGGGCTTGGACGACTCGGGGGCTGCCGTAGGTGCCGTGGGAGCGGCGATGGATGCACTCGATGCGCTGTAGGAGCGTGTGATTGGCCTCCGCTCGTGCGCTCGGGGCCCGGCGTTGCGAGGCGTAGTAGCCGCTCTTCGAGACCCCGTACTGCCGGCAGAGGAACTCGATCCCGTACTCACCGCGGTGCCGCCCTATGAACGCGAACATGTCCGACTTCGCTCCAAATTGAACTGGATAGCTTTTTTTAAAAGGTCGTTCTCGATTCTCGCCTTCTGCAGGGCTGCTTCCAGTTCGCGGATGCGCTTGGCTTCTGCCACGGCTCCCTCCATGGCCTTCTGTTCTTTCAGCTTGGGGTGGGCCAACCCCTTCAGCTTCCCTTCCCGGTGTTCCTTTTTCCAGCGTGAGAGCATAAAGGGATGGATATTCAAGGCCTCGGCCACCGTCTTCGTCTCGATGTCCGGGGCGGTAGCCATCTTCACCGCCGTCACCTTGAACTCATTGCTGTAGCGATGCTTCTTCATCCGTCCCGTGGACACCTGACAGCGCTTGACGCCTTGCATTGGACCCCCTCCATCGTGAGGTGTGGGTGTCCACTTTATTGGGGGAGGTGCTCCGTCCGCCTGGATGCGCTTGTTAGGCAGCCGACGTGAGCTCCTTGATGAGAGCGGCACACTCCGTGCGCAGAATCGGGGCGTCTTTCTGAGCGATCGCCCACACGGCGGAATCAAGGATCGCCGGGTAGTCGTGCACCAGCTGATTGCGGAAGCCCACGATCATGCGGGCATGGGAGATGCGCGAAATGAGATCAGGATCGATCTTGGACAAGGAGTTGACCGCCTCACCGATGATAGTGAACTCCCGCTCCACCGCCGAGCGAAGCGTGCGGGTGGACGCATACGCTGGAAGGTCCACGCCATCAAGCGTCTCCGCGATCGCGTCGCAGCACACGACGATGTCGTTGAGGTGTGCGAGTGGGCTACGCGGCATAGAGCAGCCGTTTGGTGGTCTCGATGTCGGACGCGATGTAGGGGTTCTTGACCGCACCCGCCATGACCAGGTCGACCTCGCCGCCGAGAAGGGCTTTCAGCTCATCGAGCAGGTCGAAGTACGCCTGCGCGAGCTCGTAGGGATCCCGATCGGAGAACTCGACGAGCAGGTCCACATCGCTCTTGCCGGGCCGGAAGTCCTCACGCAGCACCGAGCCGAAGGCGTCCATCCGGACGACCCCGAACCTGCGACACAGTGCGGCGATGGAGTCTCGCTTGTCCTCGATGAGCGCAACCATGAATGACCTCCTGGACAAATGGTACCCGCCTGCGCGTCCACATGCCACGCGCATACCCAAAGGTCGGACTAACTTGTATATTGATTGTGTATGTAGGGAAACATGGTCAAAGCCAAACAGGACGGGATAGATCGAAACTAACGTGGTCCCAGAGGCCGGTCAATAGCATGGGTCGTCCCGTCCTGCCTCCGCAAGAGCTCGAACAGTTGCCTGGGCGAGAGAAGCCCGCATCATCCGCAAGATTGAGCCGTGGTGGAGGCATCGAGAAGAAAGGAGACTGTGATGACGGACGTACTCCCCACCTTTGTTGGCATCGATGTGTCCAAAACGCGCCTGGACGTGGCGCTGCGTCCCTCGGGTACCACGAAGTCGGTACCCCACGATGCTCCCGGGATCCACACCGTGGTGGAGTGGCTGGGTGAGGTCACTCCCACGTTGATCGTGCTGGAAGCTACGGGGGGTCTCGAACGGTCGGTGGTGCGGGCGCTGGTCGCGGCCGCGCTGCCCGCCACGGTCGTCAATCCCCGTCAGGTGCGCGATTTTGCCAAGGCCACCGGACAATTGGCGAAGACCGATCGGCTCGATGCACAGATCCTGGCTCGCTTTGCCGAAGCGGTGCGCCCAGCACTGCGCCCTGTGCCGGATGACATGGCCTCGGCCCTGCGGGCGTTGATCACCCGCCGCCGCCAGGTCATCGAGATGCTGACCGCCGAAAAGAACCGGCTGAGTCGGGCGCCTCGAGAGGTGCACACGCGGATCGAGGCCCACCTTCACTGGCTGCAAGCCGAAATCGAGCGACTCGATGAGGATCTCGATCACGCGATCCGGCATAGTCCTATCTGGCGAGCGCAGGACGATCTGCTCCAGAGTGTCCCAGGCATCGGGGCGACGGTCAGTCGCACCCTGCTGGCCGAGTTGCCCGAACTGGGGCGCTTGAACCGCAAACAGATTGCTGCGCTCGTGGGGGTTGCGCCGCTGAATCGGGATAGCGGGACGTGGCGCGGTCGTCGTGCGGTGTGGGGAGGTCGGGCGCACGTACGAACGATGCTCTACATGGCGGCATTGGCTGCCAGCCGGCATAATCCCGCCATCCGAGTCTTTTACACGAGGTTGCGGGCAGCGGGCAAAGCGCCCACCGTGGCCTTGGTCGCCTGCATGCGGAAACTCTTGATCATCCTCAACGTCATACTCAGGCATCGTGTTCCATGGTGTCCGATGATTGCTCAGCTCCCTTGACATCGAACATAGTTGCTATTAAGTGAGCCGCCTTAGAAGCCGACAAAGGCTGGCAGCCTATCCCCCAAGAGGCTCCACTTCTCAACAGCGATTACGCTTGTAAGCTCGCACACTTAGCGCAACCGGTCAAGACGATTCTGACCGACAAA
>JAGWRQ010000191.1 GCA_028869615.1 Candidatus Methylomirabilota bacterium
ACCGATGCCGTGCTTGCCACGATCAGGTTCTCTGACCCTTCGATTTTCCCCAGGACGGTTATCCCGGCTGGAATGATCGATTCAGAGCAACTGCCCACGATTGCCGTTCTCCTTCACTGAAGGCAGGCGCTGCGAATGGGGAGGCTTACGGAAGACCCGGCGCACGCAGGCCTGCAGCCGCAGCCACAGGCGTCCCACAGGGGACCGGGCCAGACGCTCCAGCCTCTGCAATCGGTCCAAAAAGAGACGGTGGGCCTCTTCCACGTCCTCCGTCAGCTCTTGCTTCCAAGCGCGAGATATCATCGGCGCAGTGAGCCCGCGGACACAGACGGCATAATCCAGCGCCAGTTGAGTCAACCGGTTGTCATCAATACGCTGCAGCGCGAGACGAAGCTCCCGGTCATCCTCCTTGGGGAAATGATCCGCATCGCTCTCCAGCAGTTTGGCTTCGAATCGGCCAAGCATCTTTCGGACTACGGCAAGTTCCTGCACCAGCGCATGACCATGCCGCGAATCGGACGATCGAACAAACGCGACCATCACCACCCTTCCTATGCGGTCGCATAGTGTATTCCTCATGACAATTGCTTGCCAGGCCGAGGATAGTATGCTATGCAAGCTTAGTCAACCTGATTTCAAAATCTCAAAAAGGTATCGGACTGCCTGTCAGCGCCGGATTCACATAAGCCCATGGGTGGATACGTAACTAAGACAACTTCCTCCTTCACGCCCGACCTTTTCGACTCCTCGCCGTTCGCTGCTCTGAGGGTTTCGGATACGATCGGTGAAATCGTTCGCTACCAGGCGGCACATCGCACGGATGAGCCCTGGTGCTATCTACTCCACGGCCACGACCCCGATGAGCCGGTTCAATTCGGCACGTTGTGCCGGGAGGCCGAGCGGGTGGCGGCGCTCCTCCAGGAACTGGGGGTTCGGCCGGGAGACCGTGTCCTCATCATGCTTCCCACCGGGCGACCGATCCTTCAGGCCCTGTTCGGCACCTGGCTGGCGGGTGCTGTGGCCGTTCCTACTTACCCACCCCTGCTTCTCCCGAAAGGCCTGCTGTGCGCCCTGGCGGCGGCGACCGCAACGCGCACGTATGCCCCCGCCAAGTGGGTGATCGACCGATTTCTACGACAGCCTTTCGTCCACCACTGGCGACAGGGGAGGAAAGTGGGACGGCCTCTCATGACTATGCTGGAAGGGTTTCAGCGCCTCAGTCGTTACGTGGACCAGCAGGTCCACGTCTGCCAGACCTCCCGGCCTGCCGTGGTGATCGCCGAGCGAGACTTCGGCCCTGTGTGTCGCACTGCCGCCAGGTTTCTTCCCGAAGCGCCTGCCTTTGTGGCGGCGTCCGACCTGCTGCGGGGAACCGCTCAGTTGCGGCCGCCGAGCCTCGACGGGAGCGCCACGGCGCTGATACAGTTCACCTCCGGGTCAACCGGCGTCCAGAAGGGTGTCGTGCTCAGCCATCGAGCGATCTTGGCCAACATCCGGGCGTTCGGGGAGGCCGTTCAGCCAGGGCCAGACGACAAAGTCGTTTCCTGGTTGCCGCTTTACCACGACATGGGGCTCATCGGAGTCACACTAGGATCCTTGGCCCTTAGTATGGGAGCCTACCTGATGTCGCCGACTGACTTTACCCGCGATCCAATCCGTTGGATTTGGGCGCTTCATCAGTGTAGAGCGACGATCTCAGTTGCAAACAATTCAGCCATTGGCCGGCTCGCGAGAATGTGCCGGATTGCTCCCAGACGGTTCGAGCACCACCCGACCTATGGACAAGGGGGCCGTCTTGACCTCTCCCGCCTTCGGATCATGATGAACGGCGCTGAACCGGTTACAGTCCAGGCGATGGAAGCGTTCCAACGCGAGTTCGGCCAGTTCGGTCTTCGTCGGGAAGCGCTCTCTCCGGTCTATGGGCTGGCCGAGATGGCTCTCGCCGTCTCCTTCCCGGACCTCGCAGCACCCTATCGGGTCTGCAGGCAGCGTGGCGAGGAGTGGGTGTCTGTGGGGCGGCCGCTGCAGGGTTTTGAGATTCGAATCACTGACGGCGAAGGCGACCAACTCCCGGCAGGGCGCCTCGGCGAGGTGATCGTTGACGGGCCGAGCCTCATGGACGGCTATTTTGGGGACCAGGAAGCAACCGCGCAGGTGATTCGGGAGCGAGACGGACGACGGTGGCTGCACACCGGCGATGAGGGGATGATCGACTCAGCAGGAGAGCTCTACATCACAGGGAGGCTGAAGGAGACGGTGATCAAGGGTGGCCGCAACTACGCTCCGGCCCACCTGGAAGAGGTGATTGAGACCGTTGAGGGGGTCAGACCAGGTCGGACCGTCGTCTTTGGCGTGACCGACGTCAGATCCGGAACCCAGCGTGTGGTGGCAGTTGTCGAGCTTGTCGACCTACACCGTCATGAGCCGCTCCGGGAAACCTTGATGAGGGAGATCCGTGCTCGAGTAGACGACGTCTATCGGCCGGCCGGTGGAACGGTTCTCGATCAGGTGCTGCTGGTCGCGCCAGGAACGCTCAGCAAGACCACCAGCGGCAAACGGATGCGGCTCGACGCCCGGGAACGGTTCCTCCGTGGCGAATTCGGTTGAACCATGAGGAGCGAGTAATGGGATTCCTCATCCGACTCTTTCTCAATGCGCTGGCCCTCCTCATCGTTTCGACCGTCATCCCAGGCATCGAGGTACGGGGGGTCCTGCCTGCATTGGCCGCCGCCTTTTTTCTCGGGGTGATAAATGCCTTTGTACGACCTGTAATCATGATCTTGACGCTTCCACTCACAATTATGACACTGGGACTTTTCATCCCGTTGCTCAACGCCGCTCTCTTGAAACTGGTCTCGCTGATCATCCAGGGATTCGAGGTGCATGGCTTCTGGTCTGCGGTGTTCGGGGCAATTCTGTTAAGCCTGATCAGCGGTCTCTTGAATCTTCTCATTAACGACCGTGGCCAGGTGGAGGTGATTGTCCACCGCCAAAGAATGTTGTAGCCAGCCCTTCCCAGGTAACCGCAACTATGCTATAAAGAGCCGCCGATCTTTCCTTCAACGTCCCCATCGTCTAGCCCGGCCCAGGACGCGGCCCTTTCAAGGCCGAAACACGGGTTCGAATCCCGTTGGGGACGCCAATGGTTTCCGATAATTCGCTGTCTTCTCCACTCCGGGGCCGGTCGCTGTTGACTTGTCAATACCGAGAAACGTTATGCCTGCTCTCTTCAATGTGACTGACGCCTTCTGGGCAGGGAAGAAAGCTCGAGGGTTATGAGAGCGTCTCAGAAAGGCCATCGCGAAGTTGTACGGGCGCTGATGGCGCAGGGCGCGAAGGAGGGGCGACCATGAGCGACGATGTGAACGCTGCAGACAAGCACGGCAAAACAGCCTTGATGCGAGCGTGTGAGGAAGGCCGCCCAGAGGCCGTGCAAGCGCTGATCGCCAAGGGCGCGAATGTGAACGCCAGAGATGAGTACGGCTGGACGGCCTTGATGAGAGCGTCTCTGAGAGGCCATCTCGAGGTCGTACAGATGCTGATGGCGAATGGCGCGTGGGTGCACGTCAAATCGAATGAGGGCTGGACGGCCTTGATGAGAGCGTCTCTGGCAGGCCATCTCGAGGTCGTACAGACGCTGCTCGCGCAGGGCGTGGATGTGAA
>JAGWRQ010000192.1 GCA_028869615.1 Candidatus Methylomirabilota bacterium
GGGGCTTGAATCGCCGAATCGAGCGCCCATGTGTTGGGCCCCTCTTTCCGCTGGATCACATAGCCATCGGGGGGAACGGTCTCGCCGCACTGACTGAAACAGACCCGATGGTGTTGATTGTTGCTGATCGCCTTAGCCCGCGCGAGGCGGAGGTGCCCGGCGACCTGCCAGGCTGCGGTGCGCGCCCGATAGCGCTGCATCACATCGGCCAGACTCGGGAGGGAAACGGCGGAGAGCAGCGCGATCAGTCCAACGGCGCAAAGCAACTCAACGAGCGTGAAGGCTTGCGCCGATCGTCCCGTCGTCCATGCCGGGAATTGTCTCTTCCGTTCCATCGTTCACTCCTGTTACCATGCCGCAATTGACGTAACCGGAACACGCGCTCAAAGGTTGTGCGGACAACAAGAGCAGACGCTGTGCCAACCGGTCCCGCGCCATCGCGATGACGGGACAAAACGCCGGAGAGAGCGTCTTCATGCGAGGTTCGCGCGCCCAGCTAAGACGGCGCGATCTTCGCCGCCGTCAGCCGGCCGTCGCTACGGAGATACAAAGCGTATGATTTTGGAGACGGTGTTGGGAAATCAAAAAGAAAGGTCGAGGAAGGAGTTTGAAGGACGCGTAACAGCTTTCAGCGTATTGCTGCTTGCTTCGTGGTGGCCGCCTTCAACGAGGCCACGAAATCTCCGGCGCATTTCAACTGATTCGGCTGCCCGGATGTCTGTTCCAGCAGCGAGACGATGGCGCTTCCGACGATGACCCCGTCCGCTATTCGCGACACCATCCGCGCCTGCTCCGGTGTTGAGACGCCAAACCCCACCGCAAGCGGCAGGTCGGTTACAGTTCTGATCATCCGAATGTTGGCTTCAAGATCCGCGCTGAGCCTGGCGCGCGCTCCTGTCACACCCCGTAAGGACACATAATAAATAAAGCCCTTCGAGCTGGCCGCGATCGTCCGTATCCGCTCGGGCCGGCTGGTGGGGGCGATCAGGAAGACCGTGTGAAGATTGTGGGCGGTCGCCGCCTCGATCAACTCGGTCGCCTCCTCAGACGGCAAATCCGGAACAATCAGCCCGTCGACGCCGGCTATTGCGGCCTCCTTGGCGAACCGAGTGAATCCGAAGTGAAAGATCGGGTTGACATAGCTCATCAATAACAGCGGCAGCCGGCATTCCGCCCGAAGATCTCTTACCATCTCGAGGATCCGTGTGAGCGTTGTGCCGGAGAGCAGCGCCCGTTGAGACGCCCGTTGAATGGTGGCACCATCGGCCAGCGGGTCCGAGAACGGGACGCCAATCTCTATCAAATCTGCGCCTCGCTGTTCGAACTCCAAGATCAGCGAACGGGTCGTGTGAAGATCGGGATCACCGGCAGTCAGGTACGGCATCAGCGCTCGCTCGCCGGCCTGCCTCAGACGATGGAACCGCTCATCAATCCGATTCATAATTATCCGGGGTGAGGGGTGAGGGGTTTCAGCAACTCCGCCACGACCTCTACGTCTTTGTCTCCTCGGCCCGAGAGGTTCACCACCACAATCTGATCCTTGCCCAGTGTCGGGGCCAGTTTCTTGACATGGGCGACGGCATGCGCGCTCTCCAACGCCGGGATCAGCCCCTCAAGCCGACTCAGGAGCTGAAACGCCTCGAGCGCCTCCGCATCGGTAGCCGAGACAAACTCGATTCGCCCGAGGTCTCGGTAGTAACTGTGCTCCGGACCGACGCTCGGATAATCGAGACCGGCGGAGACCGAATGCGTCGTCCGGATCTGGCCATCGTCATCCTGCAGAATGAAACTCATCGTTCCGTGCAGGACGCCCAACTCACCCGACGCGAATCGGGCCGCGTGGCGGCCGGTTGCGATCCCCAGGCCACCCGCCTCCACCCCGATCATTCGAACGGCGGGCTCACCAAGAAAGTCGTAGAACAGACCGATCGAGTTACTGCCGCCGCCGACGCAGGCCACCAGGCAGTCCGGCAGTCTTCCCTCCGACTCCAGAATCTGGGTTCTGGTCTCCCGGCCGATGACCGATTGAAAATCCCGAACCATCATCGGGTACGGATGGGCCCCCAGGACCGACCCCAGGATATAGTGGGTCGTTTCGACGTTTGTGACCCAGTCGCGCATCGCCTCGTTGATGGCATCCTTCAGGGTCCGGCTGCCGGCATCGACCGGAGTGACCTTGGCGCCAAGCAGCCGCATCCGGACGACATTCAAGGCCTGCCGCCGCATATCCTCGGTGCCCATATAGACTTCACAGGTCAGGCCAAATCGCGCGGCCACCGTAGCCGTGGCGACCCCATGTTGGCCGGCGCCGGTCTCGGCGATCACCCGAGACTTGCCCATGCGGCGAGCGAGCAAGACCTGGCCCAGGGTGTTGTTGATTTTGTGCGCGCCGGTATGGCAGAGGTCCTCGCGCTTCAGATAGATCCGCGCCCCACCCAGATGGTTGGTGAGCCGTTCTGCGCAATAGAGCGGCGTCGGGCGTCCCACATAATGCCGGAGATAGTCCTGCATCTCCGACTCAAAGCCGGGGTCAGCCTTGGCCTGGAGATACACCGCCTCCAACTCCGCCAGCGCCGCCATCAGGGTTTCCGGAACGAATTTTCCTCCGTACCTGCCGAAGTGCCCGCCGGCATCGGGAAGCGGACCTTGATGATACGCTTCAGCGCGCGTCGGCTTTTCTGGCTTGCTCAATGAACTCCCTCACCTTCTGATAATCTTTCCGGCCTGGAGAGGCTTCAACGCCGCTGCAGACGTCGACAGCATACGGCCTGACGTGCGCCACCGCCAGGGCGACATTGTCCGGGGTCAAGCCGCCGGACAGGATGACCCTGGTCTGCCGCGCCGCCTTGGCGGCGATCTCCCACGGAAAGGTTCTGCCGGTTCCGCCCGGTCGGTCAGCGACGTAGGTGTCCAGTAGGAACGCCCTCGCCTGCGGATAGATGCGCAGGACCTCCAAGTCGCGCTCGTCTCGGACCCGGATCGCCTTCACAAAGGGGACGGGAAGGCGCCGGCACTCTGCCGGGCTCTCGTTCCCATGAAGTTGCGCAAGGCTGAGGCCGGATGCCCTCATGATCCGCTCAATCTCGTCTGCCGTCCGGTCGATGAATACCCCCACAGTGGTTACAAACGGCGGCATCCTGGCGACAATGGCCGCCGCGGCCTCCGGCTCAATATACCGAGGCGTCCCCTCCACGAAGATGAAGCCAAGGGCATCGGCCCCCGCCTCCACTGCGGCCCAGGCATCGTCGTCCGATGTAATGCCGCACATCTTGACTCGTAGCACTTTCCACCTCGCTCAGCACTGAGCCCCTGCCAACAACTCGCGAAGCCTGTCCCCGGGATCCGAACTCGCCAGCAACGCTTCGCCCACCAGGATTGCGTCCACCCCGGCCTCAGCCAGGCGCCGCACATCCTCCGGCCGTCTGATGCCGCTTTCACTGACGATCACCGCCTCCCGGGGAACGTGTGGTAGGAGCGCAAACGTGGTCTCCAATCGGGTCTCCAGCGTCGCAAGATCCCGATTATTGATTCCGATGAGCGCGGCCCCAACGGCTTTCGCGGTCTCAAGCTCCGCCAGGGTATGGATCTCCACCAGCGCATGCAGGGAAAGCGACTTGGCCAGCGAATAGAGGTCCTGCAGTTGTGAGGCTTCGAGG
>JAGWRQ010000193.1 GCA_028869615.1 Candidatus Methylomirabilota bacterium
GACTTCCTGCTTTCCACGCTCCTCCGGCCAGACGGCCGACTGATGCGAACCTACCGGAAAGGCTCGGCGCATCTGAATGCTTACCTGGAGGATTATGCTTACCTTTGTGGGGGGCTGACCGACCTGTACGAGGCGGGCGGCGAGGCCCGCTATCTCCTCGAAGCCATTCGGCTGACCGAGCGCCTGCTGGCCGATTTCGTCGATGACGCAAGCGGCGCCTTCTGTACCACGTCGCGGGACCACGAATCGCTGATCCTGCGCCATCGGGAAGGGACGGATGGCGCTACCCCCAGCGGCAACGCCGTGGCGGCCTCGGCGCTGGCCCGCCTCTCGTTTCATCTGGACCGGGAGGAGTTACGAAGGGCGGCAGAGCGGGCGATCAGCGCGTACGGGAAGCAGATCACCCTCTATCCGCACGCCTTCGCCAAGAGCCTCGCCGTTGTGGATCTCCTCCTGGAGGGACCGGTGGAACTGGCCCTGATCGGCGAGCCGGCAGAGGCGGGATATGAGGCGCTCCGCATGGAGGTCGGTCGCCACTACCTTCCAAATCGGATCATTGCGCACCACGATCCGACCGAGGGCGAGCCGACCGTCCCCCTGGTGAAGGGAAGGGGATTGGTCAACGGCCGCGCGGCGCTCTACATCTGCCGGAACTTCACCTGCCAGGCCCCGATTACCGACCCTGCGCAGGTGGCCGAGCCCCTCGAGGCCGCGGTGCGAAGCCTCAAGCCGCTTGACGTGGGCCGGCGAAGCGGGTAGCCTGAATCGTAAAGGGAAAAAGGGGACCTCACGATGCTGTCTGAGATGTTGATAAGACACGAACATGCGCTGCCGGGGTATATCCCGCCCCACAAACGGGATAGGCGACGCGCCGACAGCTATTTGAAGGTACTCGAGGCGCGCGCGAAAGAGAAGGTCGCACTCGAAGCGCAACTGGAGGCGAACCGGCTGAAGCGGGCGGAGTTCTGGAAGCAGAACGGCTACACGTGGCTACTTCGGCTTGACCGTTACGCAACCTGGAAGGAGAAGCGTGGAGCGTATAAGGCGCTCACGGAAGAGCGGGCGCAACTCATTGAGAAGCTTCGGCAGAAGACCCTAGATCTTCACCGCAGCCCTGAGGATAAAGACGGCGACGGCCTGGTCGATACCGATCAATACCCGGATAAGATCGGCCAGAAGAAGGCGAAGCCGGCCTGGATCGCGCTGGTGGATCCCGCCAACTGCTCCGGGTGTAGCGGCCACGATGTCAAGCCTGGAGAGTGGGTGACGCCATGCCAGTCGGTCTGCCCGGTGGATTGCATCTCGCACCTGACACCCGAGCAGATCAAGATGCACGGATACGACCGGAGCGTCCATGACAATGTGCCGCCCGTCCAGATCCGGTTCGATGAATGTATCGGGTGCGACAAATGTGCGCAGGCCTGCGCGCGAGATGCGTGGAACGCCGTCACGATGGTCAGGACCGAAAAGCTTGAAGAGTTCTTCGGGGTCGAGCTCACCAATAAGTACCCAGGCCGCGCCTCGAACGACATCGACTTCGCCAGGCTTGACCAGCTCACCGACGAGGAGTTTTGCAGCCTGTACACGACGGTATGACCCCGATCTTCAATACCTGATCCCGAAGCCCTGCTCGCCTTTGGGCTCTTCCCAGGCTACCTCAACACCGTTCACCCGCGCGGTCGGTGGCCCGTTGCGACACCAGGCGATCATCGCTTCCACGGCCGACTTGTCGCCTTCGAACACCGCCTCGACTCGGCCATCCGGCGTGTTTCGTACCCAACCAGCGACGCCGCCAGCGGCCGTCTCATCGACCGTGTAGGCGCGGAAACAGACCCCCTGGACCCGCCCAGAGATCCAGACATGGGCCCTGACGTTCTTATGTTCTGCCATCATCCCGCCCCTATTCTGAGACCGGCACGCTTCGCCACAGGCGCTGATAGTATCGGCCCAAGGCCGCGTCGGAGCCGATCAGCGTCAAGGAGCGCGCCATCATGCCATAGACATCCCCGCGCGGAACCTTGATGACGACGCCAGGATCAAGTAGATTGGGCGATCGCCCGAGCAGCGCCAACGTCTTGAGGCCGATGAACAGCGGCCAGACACAGGCCAGGCGCATTCGGACTTCGCGCCGTGGAATCGCCAAGGTATAGGCCCAGCCCTCTTGGTAATGCTCGAGGGTAAGCGCCAGGAGGGAGCGCAATAATGGTTTGACCTTGACGACGGCTGATGGATCGAGCAGGTCGGCAGGCTGAAGGCCCAGGGTCTCCAGTTCCTGCTTGGGGAGGTAACAGCGGCCTATTCGAAGGTCCTTCGGGAGGTCGCGCAGGACATTCGTCATCTGGAGTCCCTTGCCGAATCGAACGCCGCGTCGCCTCATCGCCTCCCGATCCCATCCGGCGAGGGAGGGGCGATGCGCCATGTGGATGTCAGTCCAGAACTCCCCCGCGCACCCGGCGACATAGTAGGTATAGCAGTCCAGGTCGGCTCGCGTCTGGAGCGCGACGAGGCGGCCCTCATCCTCTCCGGGGAAGGTAGCCAGATCCATAACCATCCCGTCGGTCAGGGTCAGGACCACGCCACGCACCAGCGATTGATCGGATGGACTGAGGGATTGCAGGAGGGCGAATGCTTGCTCAAGGCGGGTGAGCAGCTCCCGCTCCGCCGCAACCCGCTGCGGTCCCGCAAGGGCCTCGCTGATCGCCCGCAGCCGTCCGGCGTCTGATTCCCTCAGAGCCTCGCGGAAGAGCTCAAGGTACTTCAGGCGGTCAGCTCGGCCGATGAGGGCTGTGTCGGCAATGGTGTCGGCAGCCCGGGCGAGCAGATACGCCAAGCCGATCGGCCGCCGCACATCGCTGGGAACCACCCGCAGGGTCAGATAGAACGAGCGGCTGACCTGCTTGAGGAGTGGGCCGAGCAGCTCTTGATTGTTCATCGTGGCGGGCGGTTCGGCCAGGCTCACCACAGGCGGGGGTTAATCCAGGTCGATGTCCCGGGTGGGCCGGGCGACCGGTTCGTCTTTGGCCTTCTTGAGCAACTCCTTGAACCTCCGCTCCAGAAGCTTACCCTTTTCCTTCTCCGCTTCCATCGACTCCTTGAAACGCGCCTCCCGCCGGCCAGCCTCACCCTTCAGTTCCTCGACTGCCGCCTTCAGATCCGTGACGGTCTCGGCCTTTGGCGGCGGCTCATGGTGCAGGACCGCGCCCAGTTCGGGGTCAACGGTGAGCTTCGCCTGGCAGCAGGGGCATATCACTTCGATGGTAAGCTTAGACCTTTCGCTCATACTCCACTCCTAGGCCAGATGCTAATGGTTAGTTTATCCGGGTGTCAAGGGCGAAGTGGGGTAGGGTGGTGCGCAGGACGCAGGCGGGTGAGGCCGAACTACAGCCGGCGGCCAACGGCGAGGGCGATGGGGCGCAGCTCGTCCATAAGTTGCTGGAACGTGTTGAGCTTCAGCGACTGCAGCCCGTCCGACTGGGCGGTTTCTGGCGTCGGATGGACCTCGATCAGGAGCCCGTCGGCCCCGCAGGCGACGGATGCCTTCGCCATCGGCGCCACATACTCCCAGTGGCCCGTGCCGTGGCTGGGGTCCACAATCACCGGCAGGTGGGTCAGCTTGTTCAGGACGGGGAC
>JAGWRQ010000012.1 GCA_028869615.1 Candidatus Methylomirabilota bacterium
GGCCTCTGCAGCCTGGAGCGGGACGGGGTCAGCCTTGAGATGGGCGAGCAGTATCTGCGCTCCTTGCTCTCGGCCGATCTCATCGTGGTCAGTCCGGGGATCGATCTGCGTGAGCCGCTGTTTGCGCGGGCTCGTGAGGTAGGTATCCCGCTCATCGGCGAGGTCGAGCTGGCCTATCGGTGCAGTGAGGCCACGTTTATCGGGATCACGGGGACCAACGGGAAGAGCACCACCACGACTCTTCTTGGCGCAATGCTGAAGCAGGCCGGCCTGCCTTCGCATGTGGCCGGCAATATCGGTACCCCCCTCTGCCGGGTAGCGCCATCGCTTGGGGCAGGTGAGTTTGTGGTGACGGAGCTGTCGAGCTTTCAATTGGAAACGATCAAGGAGTTCAGGCCGCGCGTGGCGTTGCTCCTGAATCTCGCGCCTGATCATCTCGACCGATATACCCGCGTCGAGGACTATTACTGGGCCAAAGCCCGCATCTTCGAGAACCAAAGGCTTTCGGACGTTGCCATCGTGAATGCGGACGATCCGCTGGTTCTCCAAGCGACAGCCCTGGCCCGAGGACGGAGGATCGCATTCAGTCGAACGAGGCCGCTCGATGCGGGGGCGTACATCGGGGAAGATCACTTGGTCCTCAACCTTGACGGGAGGCGAGAGGTCATTTGCCGGGTGTCCGAATTGAAGATCCAGGGGGTGCATAACCTGGAGAACGCGCTGGCCGCCAGCCTGGCAGCGGCAGCGATCGGCGCGTCCCCGATGGCGATCCGGAATGCGCTCACCAGTTTCGAGGGGCTGGAACATCGCCTGGAGTTTGTTGCTGAGATTGACGGCGTTCGTTACGTCAACGACTCCAAGGGGACCAATGTCGGGGCAGTGATGCGGTCGCTGGAGAGCTTTACGGGCCCGGTTGTACTCATCGCTGGCGGTAGAGACAAGCATGGCGACTTCGCGCCGCTTCTTCCCCTGGTCCGCGAGCGGGTGAAACGGTTGATCCTGATCGGTGAGGCTGCTGAGAAGCTGCGTCGCGCGCTTGCTTCCGCCTGCCCGACAGAGGAGGCGTCAAGTCTTGAGGAGGCCGTTTCGCGCGCCGCCGCCGTCGCATCGCCAGGAGAGGTTGTGCTGTTGTCGCCGGCCTGCGCCAGCTTCGACATGTTTGCCGATTTTGAAGAGCGCGGGCGCGTCTTCAAGGCGGCGGTACGGGGGCTTCTGTCGTGATCAGCAAGCGCCTCTCTTATGATAAGTTGCTGTGCAGCGTCTCACTGCTGCTGGTCGGTCTTGGCATCGTCATGGTCTATAGCGCGGGCGCCATCAAGGCCCAGGAGAAATACGGCGACCCGTACTTTTTTCTGAAGAAGCAGCTCCTCTGGGCCCTGATCGGGTTCGCGGTCATGGTCTGGGCCATGAACCGCGATTATCGCACATTTCAGAAGTATGTGCTCCCGCTATTCCTTCTCTCGTTGTTCCTCCTCGTTCTGGTGCTGGTCCCGTCGATCGGGGTGAGGGTCAACAACGCCAGGCGGTGGATCCGGGTGTTCGGGATCTCCTTTCAACCGTCCGAGCTGGCTAAACTCTCCATTGTTCTCCTCATGGCCAGGCTGCTTGCCGGTACTGCCGACCGGGGGGAGCGGTTCGGCAAACACTTTCTCGTGCCGCTTATCCTCTCCGGACTCTTGTGTGGTCTGATTATATTGCAGCCACACTTCGGGATGGCGGCGATCCTGCTGTGTGCGGTCTTGGCGCTGTGTTTCGTAGCGGGCGTCCGCCTGAGCCACCTGAGCATTATGGTTCTCGTCGTCGGGGCGCTTGCCGTCTTGCTTGTCCTGGCCTACCCGTACGCCAGAACCCGAGTGATGACGCGGCTGGATCCTCATCACGCCTCCTCCAAAGCGGTACACCAGACTAACCAGTCGATCTACGCATTGGGGCCGGGAGGACTTCTGGGGCGGGGGCTCGGCGACAGCTTTGGGAAGCTGGGCTATCTGCCGGAGTCCCATACCGAGTTCATCTTTGCCGTTGTCGGGGAGGAGACAGGATTCGTAGGGTCGCTGCTGGTAGTCTTCCTTTTCGGTATTCTCTTGTGGCGGGGGACCCGGATCGCACTCCGGGCGCCTGACCTGTTCGGCGCCTACGCGGCGATGGGAATCACCTTTACCATCGTCGCCCAGGCCGCCATCAACTTTGGAGTGGTTGTCGGGCTGCTGCCTATTACCGGTTTGCCCTTACCGTTGGTCAGCTTCGGCGGTACGTCCCTGGTTATTACCTTTTTATGCATCGGGATTCTGCTCAGCATCTCGCGTTACCAGACGGCGAGAGGACGACTCGCATGAAGGCCATTATCGCAGGGGGCGGGACAGGCGGCCATCTCTTTCCTGCCATTGCGTTAGCCGAGGAACTCAGGTCAAGAATGGCTGACCTGCCGCTCCTGTTTGTTGGCGTCGAGGGAGGGGTTGAGGCTTCTGTGCTTGCGACGAGAGGGTGGGACTTCGAGGGGATCAGAGCGTCCGGCTTGCAGGGCAAACGCTTCCTGTCGCGGCTTCGGAGCCTTACGCTGATCCCCTCAGGGCTCATCCGGTCTCTCTCGATCCTTCGACAGTTCCGTCCCGATGTCGTGGTCGGGTTCGGCGGCTACGCCTCGGCAGCCATCGTACTGTCGGGAGTGCTTGCGAGGGTCCCAACCGTGATCCATGAGCAGAACGCCTTGCCGGGGCTTGCCAACCGATGGTTGGGGAAGATCGTCGATCGCGTCGCGGTTGCCTTCGATGGAGCATCCGATTGCTTCCCCAAGAGCAAGGTGCGGGTGACCGGCAATCCGGTCCGAGCGGAGCTCTTCGGCGTGAACAGGGCAGAGGCAGTGACCCGCTTGGATCTCGATCCGGATCGACTCACCATTCTGATCTTCGGCGGCAGCCAGGGGGCTCACCGGCTGAACCAGGCGCTCATGGAGGCGCTCCCCATGCTTGCAGACGAGCGAGAGCGGATCCAGTTCATCCACGCTACCGGTCCGCGCGACCTTTCTTCTGTCCGACAAGGATATGACGCGGGGGGGTATCGAGCGGTAGTCGAGCCGTTCTTCCAGGCGATGGCCGTCGCGTATGCCGTCGCCGATCTCTGTTTCTGCCGGGCGGGGGCCGGCACTGTGGCGGAGTTGTGCGCCCTGGGCAAACCGTCGGTGCTCGTTCCGTTCCCCTTCGCCGCCAACGATCATCAGCGCTACAATGCTGAAGCGCTGGTTGCCTCAGGCGGCGCCCGGATGGTCCTGGACCGCGACTTGAGCGGCGCGACGGTGGCCGAGATCATACGGACGCTTCTTCGCGATAGAGCGGGGCTTGAGACCATGGCGCGCAGGGCGAAGGCCTTGGCGAAGCCGGATGCGGCGATCCGTTTAGCCGATCTCGTCACGCTGACTGCGTCTCAGGCGCCAGGCGTCAAGTGTCACATGTTCGGCCCGGAACTGCGACACGGGACCGGGAGTTGCGACCATGTTTAAGAAGATCCGGCATATCCACTTCGTTGGGATCGGGGGGGTCGGGATGAGCGGGATAGCCGAGGTCCTCCACAATCTTGGCTATCAGGTCAGCGGCTCCGATCTCAAGGTGTCAGAGCACGCCCTTCGTCTCCAGTCACTGGGGATCACCGTACAGATCGGTCACGATCCCGCCCACATACAGGACGCCGACGTCGTGGTCCGTTCCTCGGCGGTCGCTCCGGAGAACCCCGAGATCATTGCGGCGAAAGCCCATGCCATTCCGGTTATTCAGCGAGCGGAGATGCTGGCTGAGCTGATGCGAATGAAGTATGGGGTGGCTGTCGCCGGCACGCATGGGAAGACCACCACCACCTCCATGGTGGCTACGGTTCTGGCCAAGGCAGGCCTTGATCCCACCGTGGTCATCGGGGGCAGGCTGGATGCGCTTGGCAGCAATGCGAAGCTCGGGCGGGGCGAGTTCATGGTCGCGGAGGCCGATGAGAGCGATGGCTCATTCCTCAAGCTGGCGCCCACCATCGCTGTGGTGACCACCATCGACGCCGAGCACCTCGATTACTACCGCGATCTGCAGCAGATCAAGGAGACGTTTCTCGAGTTCATTAATAAAGTCCCCTTCTACGGCTCTGCTATTCTGTGCCTCGATCAAGAACAGATCCAAGACCTGTTGCCCAGGGTCCAGAAACGTATTGTCTCATATGGCTGTCGCACGCAGGCCGATTTGACGGCAGAGGGAGTTTCGCTCACCGGACTCAACTCCACCTTCAAGGTGAGGTTCAGGGGACAACCGCTGGGGGAGGTACAGCTCAAGGTTCCCGGACTGCACAATGTGACCAATGCGTTGGCGGCAATAGCGGTAGGCCTCGAACTGGACATTGACTTTACCGCGATCAGGACAGCGCTCGGAGAATTTTCCGGCGTCGCTCGACGGTTCCAGGTGAAGGGGAGCTCCCAGGATATTATGGTGGTGGATGACTACGCCCATCATCCGGCGGAGATCCAGGCGACGCTCAAAGCAGCCAGCGATGGATTCGGGCGGCGGCTGATCGTTGTGTTTCAGCCGCATCGGTACAGCAGGACACAGCGGCTGCTCCCCGAGTTCGCGTCGGCCTTCGATCTGGCCGATTGGGCCGTCATCACCGAGATCTATCCGGCAGGGGAGGCGCCGATTGCCGGGGTCTCCGGTCGGCAGATCGCGGACGGGGTGACCGACCGGAACGGACCGAAGGTTCTGTACGTGGAACGTAAGGAGGAGATCCCGGATCGAGTCGTCGAGCTGGCCCGTCCTGGAGACCTGGTCATCACCATGGGTGCGGGCGACATCTGGAAGGCCGGTGAGCAGATTATCAACCGACTGCAAGAAAGGGTATAGGGTGGAGGGTACAGGGTATAGGAAAGGCTCCGATGCTGTGGTCAATACCCTATCCCCTAAACCCTACACCCTAACGATGCGGGTGCAGGAGATGGCGGCGGGGCAGCTCAAGTTGTTAGAACGGCTTCGGAGTGCGATCAAGGGAACGATCCTCACTGAGGAGCCGCTCGCATCGCACACCTACTTCCGGATAGGCGGCCCGGCCGAGGCAATGGCCTTCCCGGCCGATCTTGGAGATCTGAAGCTCTTGCTCAAGATGGCGCGGGATGAGGCAATTCCTGTCCTGATCCTCGGTGGCGGAAGCAACATGCTGGTGTTGGATGGGGGGGTCAAGGGGCTGGTCATCAATCTCTCACGAACCTTCCTTGAGCTTGAGGTCTCCGGCGAACAGATCAGGTGCGGAGCCGGCGTGCGGACAAGCCATCTGCTGGCCTTCTCCACGATGAGAGGCCTGATGGGGTTCGAAGGGCTGACGGGTGTCCCAGGAACCGTTGGAGGGGCGATCAAGGGAAATGCCGGGACGCCCTTGGGTGCCATCATCGATCGTCTTGACCGGCTTCGCCTTGTGGACTGCTCAGGCGAGGAGCGGGTCCTGTCGAGGGATGCGCTTGGCGCCGGCTATCGACATACCGCGCTACCTGCAGGTTCGGTCATTGTTGAAGCGTGCTTCACGCTGCAGCGGGGCAAGTCGGAAGAGATCAGGGAGACCATGTCGCGGTCGCTGCTGAAGCGGAATCTCACGCAGCCTGTAGAGGTCAGATCGGCAGGGTGCATCTTCAAGAATCCTCCGGACGACTTCGCGGGACGCCTGGTGGAATATGCGGGGCTCAAAGGGCTGCGGCGAGGAGGCGCGCAGATCTCCGAGAAACACGGCAACTTCATCATAAACCTTGGTGGGGCAACGGCGGCAGATGTGCTCTGGCTGATCGATCGAGCCAGAGCCGAAGTAATGGTCAAGACAGGAGTAGCGCTTGAACTGGAGATTCAGGTCGTCGGATCGCCTATCGCGGGTTGAGGAGAGTGTCGGGTTTCGCCCGAATCGCCGCTTCCTGAGGGTGGTACCGGCGAGGTCAGGATGGCGGCGGCGGAGCGTGACTCGTATGGGCTCGCGGCTTGGTTCGCGCCTCAGACGAGGTGTGGGAGCGACCATCCTCTCTGTATTGCTGGTCATACTGGGATGGTTGGTCTGGCAACAGGTTCCACACTCCATACCGACGCGCTATTTCCGGATTAGCGATCTCATTGTTGAAGGCAACCAACGAGTACCCACAGCGACGATCATTGAAAGCTTGGGCCTGGCGCCAGACGCGAGCATTCTGGAGGTCGATTTGCCGACGCTCGCGGCGCAGGTCGTGCGCAATCCCTGGATCAAAACGGCCAGGGTGAGCAGGCGTCTTCCGGCAATCTTGCAGGTTCGCGTGTCGGAGCGCGCGCCACACGCCGTTGTGGTGGCTCATCACGCCTACCTCGTCAGCGAGGATGGGCTGATCCTGCAGGAGGCGTCACCGGCGGAGATGTCCGACCTTCCGCTCCTGAGGCTTGACGCCGATCGCTTACTTGGGACGGGGGAACGAATCGATCCCGCTCGCATCGAACAGGGGGCGCGTCTGTGGCAGCGGTTTCGTCAGGGCGCCTTAGGACCGGATGTGCAGGCGAAGGAGATTCAACTGAAAGGCGACGGGAGTTGCACCGTCTTGCTGGGCCCCGGATTGCCGTACCTGTATTTCGGAGAGGAGGATGGCGTGCAGCGCCAGTTGGATCGATTGGCGCGGGTGCTTGAGATGCGTAGGACCACCCTGCGTGAGTTGGAATATGCCGATTTCCGGTTCGCCGATAAGATTATCGTGAAGCCGCGTTCGAAGGAGGGCGCATGACCCAAAAGGGCGAACTCGTGGCAGGGCTCGATATCGGCACGACTAAGATCTGCGTCATCGTCGCTGAAGTGACGGAGAATGGGGTCGAAATCGTCGGATGCGGGATCAGTCCATCGCAGGGCCTGAAGAAGGGTATCGTCGTCAACATCGATGTGACCGTTGAGTCGATCAGGCAAGCGGTTGAGGCGGCGGAGGCGATGGCGGGAGTCGCCCTGGATTCTGCATTTGTGGGGATTGCCGGAAGCCACATCAAGGGGATCAACAGCCGGGGGGTCATCGCCATCTCGGGCAAGAACCAGGAGATCACGCAGACCGATGTCGATCGGGTCATCGAGGCGGCTAAGGCCATCACGCTGCCTGCCGATCGTCGAGTGATTCACATCATTCCCCAGGAGTTCATCATCGACGACCAGGGGGGGGTAAAGGAACCGGTCGGGATGAGCGGCTGCCGGCTTGAGGCCGAGATCCATATCGTGACGGGCGCCATCGCCTCGGCAGAAAATATCATCAAGTGCGCGACCAGGGCCGGACTGGAGGTGCGGGACATTGTGCTGCAGCCGCTCGCCTCCAGTGAAGCGACGCTGACTGCGGATGAAAAAGATCTGGGGGTGATTCTGATAGATATCGGCGGGGGAACCTCGGATATCGCCGTCTTCGTAGATGGCAGTATCCGCCACACGGCGGTGCTGCCGCTGGGTGGCGACCATCTGACCCATGATATTGCCATTGGACTCAGGACGCCTCCGCAGTGCGCCGAGGAGATCAAACGCCGGTATGGGTGCGCCCTGGCTTCCCTCGCGGGGGGTGAGGAGGTGGTGGAGGTCCCGAGCGTTGGTGGCCGCAAGCCTCGCCTGCTCTCGCGGCAGATGTTGTGTGAGATCGTTCAGCCAAGGGTGGAAGAGATCTTCACGCATGCAGGTCTGGAAGTGCGACGGGCCGGGTTGATGCAACAGGTTGCCGCCGGGATTGTGGTGACCGGCGGATCCTCGGCGATGGCGGGTGTGCCGGAGCTGGCCGAGCAGCTCTTCGACCTGCCGGTCCGGCTGGGGATACCGTCCGGCGTCGGCGGCTTGAAGGAAGTGGTCAGCTCGCCGATGCACGCGACCGGCGTGGGCCTGGTGCTGTACGGCGCGGCGCATCTGGACCAGCATCGATTCAGCCGGTCATCGGAGCGAAGCCTGATGGACAAGGTCATCAAGCGGATGAGGCAGTGGTTCAGCGATTTCCTGTGAGACCCAACATCCAACAACTGCTTTCGAGGGGAGGTGGAGATGCCATTTGCGCTGGAGGTCGATACCGAGCACGCGGCCAAGATTAAGGTGATCGGAGTTGGGGGCGGGGGGTCCAATGCGGTGAATCGGATGTCGGTATCGGATTTCACCGGGGTTGAGTTTTTTGTGGTGAACACCGACACCCAAGCGCTCAGAATATCTCCGGTGAACACCAAGCTTCAGATCGGCGCCAACGTCACGAAGGGTCTGGGGGCAGGGGCGAATCCGGAGATCGGGCGACAAGCGGCGCTTGAGGATACCGACAAGATCGTGAGTCTCCTGGAAGGCGCGGATATGGTGTTCGTCACCGCCGGGCTGGGCGGCGGGACAGGAACCGGCGCCGCGCCTGTCATCGCGAATCTCGCCAAGGAGTTGGGTATCCTCACAGTTGGAGTAGTGACCAAGCCGTTTGCATTCGAGGGTAAGGTTCGAGAGACTCACGCCACCCGTGGGCTTGCTGCGCTGTGTGAGAGCGTCGACACCTTGATCACCATCCCGAACCAGCGGCTGTTACAGGTGGTGGAGCGACAGACCTCACTGACCGATGCCTTCAAGGTTGCCGACGACGTGTTGCGCCAGGCGGTACAGGGGATTGCGGACCTCATTGTGGTGCCGGGCCTGATCAACCTGGATTTTGCCGATGTCAAGACCATCATGTCGGAGCGTGGGATTGCCATGATGGGGATCGGTGTTGCGTCTGGGGAGAGCGCGGCCTCCGAAGCGGCCGTAAAGGCTGTCAACAGCCCGCTCCTGGAGAACGTCTCCATCGACGGCGCCAGGGGCGTCCTCATTAATATTACCGGCGGTCCGGCGCTCTCTTTGTACGAGGTGAATGAGGCCAGCTCCACGATCTGCAAATCGGCCCATCAAGATGCCAATATCATTTTCGGAGCCGTGATTGACGAATCGCTGAAAGATAGTGTCTGCGTGACGGTGATTGCCACCGGGTTCGAGGCCGCTGCCTCGGTGAAAGAGGAGGGGTCTTCAAACATGGTCGAAATGAAGGCGTACGCAGCCAAGGCCGCGGAGCGCGGGGGCTTCCTCAGGAAGCGCGGGACGATCGGGCAAGAAACCTCCGATGAGCAATTCAATCTTCGCGGCCTGGAGCTCAGACCCGCGGACCCTGATGAAGACGAGATGGATATCCCGACGTTTTTGCGGCGTCAGGCCGATTAGCGATCCCGGGAAAGCTCCTCTTCAAAGGGTGTCAGGGAAGGGAGGATACGTCGATGAAGCGACTCAGCAAACTGTTTCAGATGTTTCTCTCTTCAGGCAGATTGATGGCTACCTGTCCACACTGCTTGTTGCCGATCGACGGATCGGAGAATGTCTGTCCCAACTGCCATCGGCTGTTGCGATTTGAGGGGATCGCGGAACTCCGGGCGAATAGAAGACCGGACGGATCACGCCTTGCGGCGGCACATGCAGGGGCAGGAGGTCAAGAAGGGCAAGCTTGGCGGAACGGCTAAAAGATCGGGTTGAACAGGTAAGGCGACGGATGACCGAGGCGGCCGGTCGCGTCGGTCGCGACCCTGATGAGGTGGAACTGGTTGCCGTCACCAAAACCGTGCAGGTTCCCATGATCCGAGAGGCGATCGATGCCGGCGTGATGCTGCTGGGCGAGAATCGGGTCCAGGAGGCGTCGGATAAGATTGCCCTCCTAAGCTCGCTTCCGATCACATGGCATTTGATCGGTCACTTACAGACGAACAAGAGTCGGCCTGCTGTCGAGCTGTTTGAACTGATCCATTCGCTCGACTCTGTGAAGCTCGCCGCTGCCCTGGACCGGCATGGGGCCACCTTACGGAAGCAGGTACGGGTTCTTGTAGAGGTCAACCTTGGAGGCGAACCGAGTAAGGCCGGTATTCTCGAACACGACCTATTACCGCTGCTCCACGCTTGCCGGCAGTTCACCCATCTGACTATCGAAGGTCTGATGACCATCCCACCATTTCGCAGAAATCCTCAGGACGTCCGGCCGTTCTTTCGCCGGCTCCGGCTGTTACGAGACGAGGCGGCCACGGCCTGCCCCGACTACCCGCTCCGCCACCTCTCAATGGGGATGAGCCACGATTATGAGATCGCCATCGAAGAGGGGGCCACGCTAGTTCGGGTTGGTACAGCAATCTTTGAAGCAAGGCCCGTCATTTAAGCCCGTAATTTTTCGTTGACACAAATAGAACACCCTTTTATTATCACACCGTTTTCCTTCCGTCTTACATCGAATCCCAGGCAACGCGACGGCAGTATGTACCGAGAAAGCGTTTTGCCGTTTTTTGCCGAAAGGCGTGCGAGGGGTGTATGGACCATCGAAAGAAAGAAAAGGCCGACTATCTCGTCCAGTCCGTTGATCGAGCACTTGATATCCTGGAGTCGTTCGATTATCAGGCAGGTGAGCTAGGCGTTACGGAACTCGCCGCGAAGCTTCATCTACCCAAAAACAATGTCTTTCGGCTTCTGGCTACCCTTGAGGTTCGGGGCTATATTGAGCAGGACAAGAAGACAGCCAACTACCGCCTGGGGATGAAGTCGTTCGAGGTTGCCAACGTCTTCCTCCATCATCTCGGCTTTCGGCGCCAGGCCAGGCCGATCATCGAAGAGTTGGTAGCGCAGTGCGATGAAACCGCCTATCTTGCTGTTCTGGAAGGATCGGAAGTCATCTATGTGCTTGTTCAGGACACCAGTCAGATCATTCGGATCGCATCGTTTCCTGGACGACGTCTCCCGGTTCACTGCACTGCCGCAGGAAAGGCGCAACTGGCCTACGAGTCGGCCGACCGGTTAGACAGCATCCTTCAACCTCAACCGATGCGTCAACTGACCGAGCATACGATTACTGACCCGCAAACATTTCGGGAACACCTCCGTGAGGTGGCCAGGCTCGGGTTCGCCGTTGATAATGAAGAGTACGAGCCGTGGGTACGGTGTATCGCCGCTCCCGTGAGAGACTATTCTGGAAAGGTGGTGGCCAGCATCGGCCTGTCCGGCCCCATCTCCCGGTTCTCCCTTGAGCGGATCGAACATAAACTCGCCCCGCTTGTCAAGACAGCGGCGATCAAGCTCTCCGAACGGCTGGGCTACGAGGCGACAACAGTTCCCGCCGATCAGTAAAACGTAGTTTGATTATCTGGCCGTCGGCATGTCTTATCCGCCTGCTTCGCTCTGCGAGAGGGCATAGCAGGCGCTTCTGGACATATTAGGAAAAGAGATGGGTCAGATTCCTGCCAAATACCTGCCTCCAAAAGAGCTCTGGCCGCAGCGTATCTACACGCTCCCGGAGTTCACAAACCTCTCTCAGCGGTTCAATAGCACCGAAGAGTTGCTGGATAAGACCGTTGCCGCGGGCAAGGGCGGCCGAACGGCGCTGCACTTCGAGGACAAGCAGATCCCGTACAAGGCGCTCTTGGACCAAGTCAATAGGCTCGGGAGCGCGCTCAGGCGGCTGGGGATCGAGGAGGCGGATCGGGTGGTATTGCGCCTGCCGAACATCCCGTCGGCGATCGTGGCAAACTTTGCGGTCCTGAAGGTCGGCGCGGTGATCGTGCCGACCTCCGTCCTCTTTTCCAGGACCGAGATCGCGCACATCTGCAACAGTACGGAGGCCAAGGCGGTCATCGTTGCCGTCACACTGCTGGAGGAGCTCGAACAGGTACGGCCCCTGCTTGACACGGTCAGGCATGTCATCGTCGTCGGCGGCGCGCAGGAAGAGATCGAGCGAAAGGGATATCTGAGCTATCAGGCGCTTCTTGACGGGGGCGATCCGACATGCGATCCGGTCCGGCGGGATCGGTTGGATGTTTCGGTCCTCCTCTTCACCTCCGGAACGACGGGGCCGCCGAAGGGGACGGTCCATTTCATGGAAGAGGCGCTGATCGTTCCCGATAGCTTCGGCACATACTGCTGGCGCGTGACAGAAGAGGATGTGCTTCTCAGTCCGGCTCCCCTGGCCATGGCGGCCGGCTACTCTGCCGCCGCCGCCATCCCGTATCGTTTCGGAGCAGCCTGCTCGCTGTTGCCGCGCTTTACGCCGGAGGCGGCATTCGAGACGATCGAGCGCCACAAGGTCACCATCCTCTCCGCCCTCCCGACCGCCTACCGCAAGATGCTTCAGGTGCCGGATGCCCCGACGCGTTACGACCTCAGCTCGCTTAAGCTGTGCACAGGAGGCGGCGAGTCGTTGACGGCCCAGACCTATTTCGACTGGAAGGCGAAGTTCGGCCTCGAGATCTTCGAGGGACTCGGGACCACTGAGCTGATGTTCGTGTTCGCCAGCTCGGCCGGACCAAGAAAGGTCAAGCCGGGATCGATCGGCCCCGCCGTTCCGGGCTACGAGCTTCGGGTGGTGGGCGACGAGGGGAGGGATTGCCGGCCCGGCGAAACCGGTGAACTGCTGGTACGGGGACCAACGGGGACCGTCTACTGGCGCAATCCGGAAGCGCAACGACGCGCCGTGACGGAAGGCTGGAGCCGTGCGGGCGATATGGTCAGTATGGACGAAGAGGGCTACATCTCGTTTCTCACACGGGAGGATGATCTGATCAAAAGCTCCGGATACCGGATCGGCCCTGAAGAGATCGAGGATGTCCTGCTGACTCACGCGGCCGTAGCCGACGCAGCAGTGGTCGGCCTGCCCGACCCTGTCATGGGGCAGCGGACGAAGGCGTTTATTGCGCTCAAGGCCGGTCAGCAAACTTCCGAAGCCCTCAAGACAGAGTTGATCGAGTTCTGCACGGGGAAGGTTGCCGTGTACAAGCTACCGCGGGAGGTGGAGTTTCTGGACCGGATACCACGCGCCACCGGCCCCGGCGGCCCTGGCACCGGTAAGCTCCTCCGTCGCCTCCTCCGCCAGCGGGAGTAGGACCAGCCGAAGGCAGAGTAGTGCCCCGAGTCTGTCTTCAGAAATTCCGTGACCGTAATAGGCCGTGTGAATCGTGTTGCATGGTTCTCGATCAAAACGGAGGAGCGATGCGAATGTCCGTTGTTGCCTGGCTTATTTTCGTCGTTGCTGCCGTCCTTGAGGTTGGTGGTGACGCGATCATTCGTATAGGGCTGCGCGGCAGCGGGCTGGCCGTGATTGCTGCGGGATTTGCTGTTGTCGGGTGCTACGGCGTCACCGTTAACCTCGTACAATGGGACTTCTCCAGGTTGCTGGGGGTTTATGTTGGCGTCTTTGCGACGCTGAGCGTACTATGCGGCCGCTTTGTCTTCGGAGAGAGCATCCCCCCGTCCACCTGGTTGGGGTTGGTCATCATTGTTGCAGGCGGGCTGGTGATCCAGTTTGGTGCAGGCCTCAGGTGGTAAGCTACGGCGCTTGCGGCCTCGGCAGGATTGCCTGGCCCCACAAAGCGATGGAGGCTGATGCCGAAAGGCGGCGCGGCTCCGTTAGCGGGGGCTAAGCGGATGGACAACGATCTGCACTTCGGGGATGCGTATCCGCCGCGCGAGATTGCGCGGAAAGTCGAGGGTCTCGGTGTTGCGAAGGCGCGTACTGATTCACTTACGCTGCTCGTGCTGGCCGTGCTGGCAGGCGCGTTCATCTCACTTGGGGCGCTCTTTTTCATCGTCGTGGTGACCAAATCCGCCCTTGGCTTCGGCATGATGCGGTTGGTCGGCGGCTTGAGCTTCAGCCTTGGACTGATCCTCGTCGTTGTCGCGGGTGCCGAGCTCTTCACCGGGAATAACCTCATTGCCATGGCCTGGGCGAGCAGACTGATCGGTACCCGCGAGGTCATGCGTAACTGGTTCCTGGCCTACCTGGGCAATGTGGGCGGCTGTCTGGCTACGGTTCTGCTCGTCGTGTGGGCCAACGTTGCCGGTCTGGGCGGGGGTGCTGTCGGCGAGACAGCCCTCAATATCGCTCGCACGAAAGCTGATCTCTCCATTACCGAGGCCTTCGCGCGCGGCGTTCTGTGCAACGCGCTGGTGTGTCTGGCGGTTTGGCTCGCAATGGGCGGGCGCAGCGTGGTCGATAAGATTCTGGCAATTCTCTTTCCCATTACCGCATTCGTGGCCATGGGCTTCGAGCACTCGATCGCAAACTGGTTCTTCCTGCCCTTCGGGCTCGCGCTGGATGGAAAAGGCGCGGCGTCGGTCGTCAAGGCCACGAGAAACATCGTCGCCGTGACCGCCGGCAACGTCGTCGGCGGAACCCTGCTGGTTGCCGGCGTCTACTGGGTGGCCTACTTACGAGGCGAGCGTCCGACAAACAATGGGCCCTCCTGAATCCCGACGGGGGTTCGACCCTGTCCTCTGGCATACTCTCTCCAACGAAACCGTCTTCGCTCACCTGAAATCCACACCTACCGGTCTGGCAGAGGCGGAGGCGACCCAACGCTTAGCCGAATATGGGCCGAATGAACTGCAAGCCGCCCACCGCATCTCGCCGTGGACGATTCTTTTTGAGCAGTTCAAGAACGTGTTGATTGTCATTCTGCTCGTGGCGACGGCGCTCTCCGCTTTCCTTGGACACGGGATTGAAGCCCTCGCCATTGCCGTCATTGTGCTGTTTGCCGTGCTCTTGGGTTTTGTGCAGGAATACCGGGCCGAACGCGCGACCGAGGCATTGCGTAAAATGGTCGCGCCGACAGCAACCGCCTTCCGCGATAGGGAGGAAGTTGAAATCCCGGCGCGCGCTCTCGTGCCGGGTGATGTCGTCCTTTTGCGAGCAGGCGACAAAATTCCCGCCGATGTCAGATTGATTGAGGCCGTGAATTTGCAAATCGAAGAGGCCGCGCTTACGGGCGAGTCGATTCCGGTGGACAAATACGCTGCGCCCCTCACGAACGGTGAATTGACCTTAGGTGACCGTAGAAATATGGCCTACGCCGGTACCGCCGCGACCTACGGCCGGGGCCGCGCGGTTGTCGTTGCGACGGGCATGCATACTGAGTTTGGCAAGATTGCCCAAATGCTCCAGACGGTTGAAACCGGCAGGACCCCATTGCAGGAAAACCTGGATAAGGTCGGTCACGTACTGGCGTGGGCCGCCTTCGTGGTGGTGGCAGCCATTGTTGTCCTCGGCCTGTATCGCGGGCAACCCTTCATTGAGATGTTGATTTTCGGTATTGCGCTGGCGGTTGCCGTTGTCCCGGAGGCCCTGCCGGCTGTGGTCACGATCTCACTCGCGATCGGCGTGCAGAGGATGGTCAAGCGCCATGCGCTGATGCGCCGCCTCTCGGCGGTCGAGACGCTCGGCAGCACGTCGGTGATCTGCTCCGACAAGACCGGCACACTGACGAAAGACGAGATGACGGTCCGCAAGATCTTTGTGGCCGGGCAGATGCTGGACGTCTCCGGGGCAGGCTATGAACCGCACGGCCGGTTCTTGCGCGCCGGCCTCATTAGTGAACCCTCTAGCCCGCTGCAACAGCTCTTGCGCGCCGCTACGCTGGCCTCCGACGCGCATATCGTTCACAGCGAGGTCAATGGCCGCTGGCACGTCAAAGGCGACCCGACGGAGGGCGCATTGATCGTTGTCGCCGCCAAGGCCGGGTTGAACAAGGCCGACCTTGACTCACAATCCCCTCGCGTGAGTGAAATCCCCTTCACCTCCGAAACCAAACGCATGACCACTCTGCACAGCGAGCCGGAGGGCATCGTGGCCTATGCCAAAGGCGCGCCGGAAATTATTCTTGATTCGTGCGTCCGGCACATGACGACAGATGGGGCAACACCCCTTGACGCCGAGAGTCGGGAGATGATTCTGGAAACAGCCCGCCGGATGGCAAGCGAGGCATTGCGGGTTCTGGCGGTGGCTTCCAAACCAAGCGCAACACGAGAAAACGCCGAACATGACATGACATTTCTTGGTTTGGTGGGCATGATTGACCCACCGCGTCCTGAGGCGAAGGCCGCGATTGAAACGTGCGAACACGCCGGGATTAAGCCGGTCATGATTACCGGCGACCACCCGCTGACCGCGCAAGCCGTTGCCCGTGAATTAGGATTACTCAAGACGGGCCGCGTCGTGACCGGCGCAGAACTGGAGGCGATGAGCGAGGCCGAGTTCGAACGTGAGGTCGAGAACATCGACGTTTACGCTCGCGTGTCCCCGGCGCATAAGTTGCGTGTGGTCACGGCCCTGCAAAAGAAAGATCACATTGCTGCGATGACGGGCGACGGGGTCAATGACGCGCCCGCGCTCAAGAAGGCCGACATCGGCATTGCGATGGGCATCACCGGCACGGACGTGACCAAAGAGGCTGCCGCTATGACGCTGACCGACGACAACTTCGCCTCCATTGTCGCGGCGGTAGAAGAGGGCCGGGGCATCTTCGGCAACATCAAAAAATATCTGATGTACTTGATCTCGTGCAATATCGGCGAAATCGTCCTGATGGCCGGGGCGACGCTGTTAGACCTACCTCTGCCGTTGACCGCCGTACAAATTCTGTACGTCAATCTCGCCACCGATGGCTTGCCCGCGTTGGCGTTGGCCGTAGACCCACCCGAACCCGACCTCATGCGCCGTAAGCCGCGTAATCCACGCACCGGTATCTTCACCCGACCTGTCGTCACTGTGATGATGGTGGGCGGATTGTGGTCGGCGGCAGTCAACTTGGGTCTTTTTTCATGGGCGCTCCACTCCAGCCGGAGCATCGAACACGCCATGACGATGACTTTCGTTTCACTGGTGCTGATTGAGAGCTTCAAGGCCTATAACTTCCGTTCCGACCGCCATTCAGTGTTGAATCAGCCCTTTGCCAATAGGTGGCTGAATCTGGCGATTGTATGGGGGTTAGTGCCGTTGGCTATAATTGTCTATGCACCGTTCCTGCATGAGCCGTTCAGCACGGTTAGCCTGTCACTCACGGATTGGGCTATCGTCGTCGTGTTGGCTTCTACCGTTTCGCCCGTGCTAGAATCGGCAAAGTGGATGGAGCGGCGTGGATGGTTCGGGGAAATGAGCTAGGAGTATTTGTGTGTCGATCGCCTATCGGACCACCAAGCCGATCCTCCTGGCGCCGGCGGGCAGCCTGGCGGCTGCGCAGGCGACGTTAGACGCCGGTTCCGACGCCATCTACGTTGGCCTCAAAGGCTTCAGCCGCGGCGGACCAAGGAGCGAACTGACCTCCCTGGCGCTTCAGGACGTCCTGACGGCGGCCCATGCGCAAGGCCGCCGCCTGCAGGTTGCTCTTAATACCATCCCGGCTCAGGCCGAGCGGCGAGAGCTCGTGAGACGGGTTGGGGAACTGACCGACTGGGGAATCGATGGGGTCATCGTAAACGACGTCGGCCTTCTGGCTGAGCTCCGCAGCCGGTACCCCCGGCTTAGCCTTACCGCTAGCATCGGTTGTGGTGTCATGAACGAGGCTAATATCGCCTTCTACCGCGACCTGGGGACCGACGCGGTCGTACTCCCCGGTACCCTGACGCCTGATGAGATCGCTGCCTTCGCGCAGGTTCCCGACGTACTGATCGAGGTAATGGTCCACATGGTGGACGAGTTTATCCTGTTAGGTAAATGCTGGATGCCGAGCTACTGTCGGCTGAATTCGACTCCGCTGGCATCGCAGCGTACGAGCGAGAGCCGCCTGATAGGGAGCGTGAAACGGGGAGGCGTCGGGGTGTGCTTCAAGATCTGCGAGCAGCCATGGGAGCTTTACCGGGGCGGGCGATGCGTGGCCACACGGCTTCTGCCAAGCCGCCAAGTCAGCACGATCAATTACCTGGTCGATATCCTCAATGCCGGCGTCGATGTTGTTAAGCTCCAGGGCAGGAGCCTCCCACCTGAACTACTCGCCCCGCTCGTACGGCGTTATCGTCGAGCGATCGATGCCTGGATGGCAGGTGAATCCTTGCCGCCCTTTGCAGAGCCTTGTCTGGAACCTTCCTGGACGGTCATGTGCCGGTGAGGTCAGGATGAAGGAGGAGCAGTGGCGCGGACCTTTGAGCTGAATACAACCATCTCGAATCTGCGGGACCTCACCGAGTCAGATCTGAGTCCATACGATGCCCTCTACCTTGGCAACATCACCTGCCGGCTGTACGAGGGCAACCTCCTGGAGCGCCTCGATGACCTGCGGGAGGCGATTGGGATGGTGAAGGGCCGAGGGCAGAAGGCGTACGTCACCACGTATGCCGCGCCGCGCAACAATGACTTGTCGCAGATTCGAAAGGTTGTGGCAGTGGCCGTGGAGACCGGGGCGGATGCCGTGGAGGTCCACAACCTCGGGGTGTTGAAGATCGTCCACGAGGCGTATCCCGATCTTGCTGTCCACATCGGCGGCTTCGCGAATGTCTATACCGACGGTGGCGCTGCCGTCCTGAAACGATATGGGGCCGTTCGCATCACGCCCAACTACGAGCTGAGCTTGGAGGAGATCGGCCAGATCCACTGCGAGGTTGGGCTGTCGATGGAACTGCTGGTTCATGGCAAGATGCCGCTTGGTATTTCTGACGACTGCTTTCTGCTGGAGTATGAGCAGGCCTGGGGGGTCACATGCCCGACGCTCTGTCAGCAAGAGCTGTTCCTGAAGCAGGGCGATTGGGCGATGAAGTCAATCGGGAAAGGGGTCCTGAGCGGGAGGGATGTCTGCCTGCTGGAGCACCTGAAGCGACTGATGACCGAGGGGCATTCCTGTTTTCGGGTTGAGGCGGTTTCAGAGAGTCCTGCCTACCGACTGGAGATCGGCCGGGTCTACCGCGAGGCCCTGGAGGCCGCTCTGGCTGGGAGGGACGGCCTGGAAGGGCAGTGGTGGGACACGATCAGACGCCATGCGCGGATCGGCCTGTGCAACGGCTTTCACTTTGGCATGTCGGGAATGACCTACTATGGCGTGCGGTATCCTGGCGCGGAGACTGCGGAGGCTTAACGGAGCAGGGTGGGGTAATGATTGAGCTGCTCGCGCCCGCAGGCAATCTGGAGATGGTGGTGGAAGTCTTACGAGCCGGAGCCGATGCCATCTATGTAGGACCGCGCAGCTGGAGCCGACGTCGTAACACCTTTGAGATGGAAGATGGAGCAGTCCGCGAGGCGATTCGGCTCACCCATGATGGTGGTGCCAAGCTCCGGGTGGCATGCAATACGCACATGCAATCCGTAGAGATCCCCGCGCTGCTCAGCCGAATGGAGCGCTTCGTCATGGCCGGTGTTGATGGCGCTATTATGGCCGATATCGGCGCGATCGCGGCAGTGCATCGGCACTTTCCCGAGCTGCCCCTCCATGCGAGCATCGGGGCCAACATCCTGAACGACGCCGA
>JAGWRQ010000194.1 GCA_028869615.1 Candidatus Methylomirabilota bacterium
ACCGTCGAACTGATATCGAAGGACGCCTCATTAGACACGTGCGATCTCCTTTTGGCTTACGGAACGGTGGGCTTTAACGGGGTTACGACATCTGTCCCCGGCGGTGGCGAGAACTGAAACAGGTCGTCTTTCAGATCGCTGTTGACCTTCTGTTTGGATAGCTCAACCGTCGTCGTATTGCCGTACAGGTCAAACACCGTCAGTCGCTGAATGAGGAAGCTTTCCCGATCCACCCCTAAGATCACTCGCTTGAAGGAGAGGCCCTTCCCCTTGGGGGTCAACTCCAGAAGCGACTCCGGACCGTCCTTGGTTCCCGCGTGAACGATAGGTCGGACCTGAAAGTCTCGCCGAAGGCTGCTCATCCCGAACAGGATCCCGATGGGGCTCGTCGTGAGCACGCCGCTCACATCTTGCGCAATAGCCTGGTGCTCGGATGGGCTGTAGCTCCAGAGGGTCTTGCCGTCGATCAGAAACAGCCTCGATTCCGGCTTCTCGTACTCCCAGCGCATCCTCCCGGGCCACTTGAGGAAGAGCCGGCCTGAGGCCTCTTGGGTCATCCCGCTCAGCTTATTTGTGGCGCGCTGGAGGAAACTTCCCTGGAGATCCGAAAATCCCTGATAGGTCACCTGGACCTTGTCTGCTACCTCATCGGCTGTGAGCGCGGTCGCGCTCAGCGGAGAGCCCACACCTATAAGCAGCAGAAGCCCGAGGCCGATCATTGACCGATGACGCCTCAAGCCTCTGACGCTGCAGCCGGTCAGCTTACGGATGCCGTTGTTCAACGAGAACCTCCCGCGGCCCGCCCCCCTCAACGCGACTCACAATCCGTTCCTGCTCCATCCGTTCGATCATCCGTGCCGCCCGGTTGAACCCGATCCTGAGTCGTCGCTGAATTAAGGAGATCGAGGCCTGACGGGTGGCGACGACAAGGTCGACCGCCTGCCGGTAGAGCTCGTCGTCTTCATTCCCCGATGACTCCTGCTCTTCCTCGGCCGGCAGCAGCGACCACGGAAACTCCTCGGCCTTGCCCTGCGCCTTCAGAAAATCGACCACGCGCTTAATCTCGATATCGGATACGAACGATCCGTGAATCCGATGCGGCTTTGAGCTCGCGGGCGGGATGAACAGCATATCGCCATCGCCCAACAGTTGCTCGGCGCCGTTCATGTCGAGGATCGTCCGGGAATCGACCTTCGAGGAGACCTGAAATGCGAGTCTGGCCGGGAAATTAGCCTTGATGATCCCGGTAATCACATCGACCGATGGGCGCTGCGTCGCCACGATCAGATGGATGCCGACCGCCCGGGCCATCTGCGCCAGCCTGGCGATGGCCCGTTCGACGTCGGCGGCGGCGGTCAGCATCAGATCGGCCAGCTCGTCGATGACCACCACCAGATAGGGGAGCGGCTGAAAGACCTCGCCGCCTCCTTCCCGCCTGGCGATCCGGATCAGCCGGTTGTAGCTGACGATATTTCTGGCCCCGAGCCTGGCGAACAGTTTGTATCGCCCCTCCATGTGGATCACAAGACGTTGAAGCCGTTTCGCTGCCTCCTTCGGATCGCAGACGACGCGTTCAGCCAGATGTGGAGTTCCGTCATAAATGGAAAGCTCTACCCGCTTTGGATCGATCAGCAGCAGACGCATATTTTCTGCTGTGGCCTTATACAGCAGGCTGACAATCAGCGCATTAAGACATACACTTTTGCCCGACCCTGTCGCCCCGGCGATGAGCAGGTGTGGCATCTGCCCAAGATCAACCACATAGGGCTCGCCGGCGATGTCCTTCCCTAAGGCAAGGGGCAGGTGCGCAGCCGATCCCTCGAATGTCTTGGACGCCAGCACCTCGCGCAGGTGCACCACCGCGCGACGGCGGTTCGGGATCTCCACGCCGACGACCGCTTTCCCGGGAATTGGCGCCACGACGCGCACGCTCAGCGCCCGCAGGGCCAACGCCAGATCGTCAGCCAACGCGACGATCCGGTTGATCTTGATCCCGGGCCCGGGCTCGATCTCATATCGCGTAATGACAGGTCCGGGCTGGGCCTGCGTCACCCTCCCCTCGACCCCGAAGTCCAGCAGCTTGCGCTCGAGGATCTGTGCATTCGCTTCCCGCTCTTCATCGGAAAGCCCGGGCTCTGCCCCTGCCGGCAGATCGAGCAATGAAAGCGGCGGGGTCTGAAAACCCTCCTTCGAAATCGCAAAGGAAAAGGATCGTTGGGGAGGGGAGTCGGCTTCGTGGGTTACAGGCTCTGCTTGGGCTGTCTCCGGGACGGGCTCTACCAGCGCGGGAAACGATCGGCTCTCAACCTGAGGTTCTTCATCCGCGGGGGGAGTATAGGGCGGCCGGATCCGGCCCGGCAGTTGCGCCTTCGCCGCTCGCCGTTCCCTCACACGGGCCGCTACCCGCTCGATCACATTCCGGCATCCAAAGGAGATGCTGGTGAGCGGCCGACTGCTCAGGCACACCACGCCGAGGACGAGAGTCGTCAGTCCCAAGAGCGGCAGACCCACGCGGCCCACCAGCGGACTGAAGATCCGATGCAGCTCTTCGCCGACAAAGCCACCTGGGCGTTCCCAGGTTCGGCCGCCGGGCAACCCTGTCCCGACAAAGAGTTGGGCCAACAGCCCGAGACTCGCCAGGAGCAACACGCACCCGACCAGCTTCCAGGTGACACTGGGGGTGGTCTTTACGCTGAGAAACCGCCAACTGAACAGGACGAGAAAAAATGGTAAGGCCAGTGCGCCGACACCCAACACCTCCAGAAAATCACCGGCAAGCTCCGCCCCCCATCGCCCCCCATAATTGTGCATCTGATGCCCGGGACCGCCTCCGGAGTTGAAGAACGAGGGATCGAGGGAATCGTAGGACAACAGACTGGCCAGCAGGAAGAGGGCAACGGCGATCCCGAGGATGCCCAATACCTCGTGCGTCTTGGGATGGGTGAGGATCTGGGTCCCCGGCGATCGCTCTCCTCCGCGCGGCTCTCCTTGGGTCGCCATCGGCTCCGGCATGCCTTCAGTCGCCATCACCCGCCTCCTTCATTACACCTCCATGATCACCGGCAGAATCATCGGCCGTCGTTCGATCTCCTTCTGCAACTGCTTCTTGACCGCCGTCTTGATCCGTTGCTCCATGAGGCGCAGATCGGTTCGGTCCTCTTCAGAGGCGCTCTCCAGTATGGAGCAGACCAAGGTTTTGATCTCATCCGCGAGCGCCTTCGAATCCTGCGCATGAACGAACCCGCTGCAGACGATCTGGGGTCCCGTCATCAGTTTACCGCAATGATGATCGACGGCAAGCACCACGACCACAACCCCCTCCTGCGCCAACCGCTGCCGATCGCGAATGACGGCGTCCCCGACATCGCCGATCCCCTTTCCGTCGACGAAGATCCGACCGACAGGCGCCCTGTCTGCGATTCGGGCGCTGACGCCATCGAACTCCAAGATGTCGCCGTCCTCGATCACGATGGTCCGGGCTTCCGGTACCCCGACCTCCCGCGCCAACTGAGCGTGCAGGTGCAAATGGCGGTACTCTCCGTGAATCGGCACAAAGAAGGTGGGACGGGTCAGATTCAGCATCAGCTTCAGCTCTTCCCGGCTGGCATGTCCCGAGACATGGACCTC
>JAGWRQ010000195.1 GCA_028869615.1 Candidatus Methylomirabilota bacterium
ATGCCTTTGTATGGTCGCCCTTCAGTCGCCATCCCCGTGACGGCCGGGATCATGACTCGTTCCATGATCTGCTGCTGGATCGGCTCAGTGATGACCGGCACCGGAGAGTAGGCGCCCATGCCGCCGGTATTGGGGCCCTGGTCGTCATTAAATGCGCGCTTGTGATCCTGGGACGATGCCAGCGGCAGGACGACGTTTCCGTCGGTCAACGCGTGGAAGGAGACCTCCTCTCCCTCCAGGTACTCCTCGATGACGATCCGCTCGCCGGCGTCGCCGAAGAGACGCTCTTCCATGATCTTTTTGACCGCATCCAGGGCCTCGGACAGCTCGAGGCAGACAATGACCCCCTTGCCAGCCGCTAGGCCATCAGCCTTCACGACTAGGGGGGCGCCGATCTCCTGGATGTATCGTTTGGCGTCATCAGCCCGGTAGAACGATTGGAAGAAGCCGGTGGGGATATGGTGCTTTTTCATGAAGCTCTTGGCGAAGACCTTGCTCTCTTCAATGATGGCGGCATCCTTCCGTGGTCCGAAGATACGGAGCCCGCGGCGCTCAAATTCATCCACGATGCCGAGGGTGAGCGGTAGCTCCGGTCCTACGACGGTGAGGTCGATCCGTTGCCGCTCGGCAAAGTCGGCCAGGAGGCGGATATCGGAGGTGCTGATATCCACGCGCTCGGCGACCTCGCTCATCCCGGCGTTTCCCGGCGCGGCCCAGACCTTCGTGACCTTCGGACTCTGAGCGATCTTCCATGCGAGGGCGTGTTCTCGGCCTCCAGAACCGATCACGAGAACCTGCATCGGACTTCCTGACCGTCTCTTCATGATCCAAATGTCAATGTCGGAAGTGTCGGATACCGGTGAAGACCATCGCGATACCGGCCTCATCCGCCGCCTGAATCACCTCAGCGTCACGGATAGAGCCGCCCGGTTGGATGATCGCCGTCACGCCGGCCTCAGCCGCCACGTCCACTCCGTCCCGAAACGGAAAGAAGGCGTCGGATGCGAGGACCGTTCCCTTGGCAGGTGAGACGGCCTTCATGATGGCCAGTCGACAGGCATCGACCCGGCTCATCTGTCCGGCGCCGATCCCTACCGTGGCATACTCGTTGGACAGGACGATTGCGTTGGACTTCACATGCTTCGCCACCTTCCAGGCAAACTGGAGCGCTCGCATTTCAGCATCGGTAGGCTCGCGACGGGTCACCATACGGAGGGTGTCGGGGTAGAGGTCGATCTGATCACGTTCTTGTATTAACATCCCGTGAGCGATCGGACGGAACTCCAGGTCAGCTCGATCAGATGGAGTCGTTGCCGGCCATGGCTCGATCAGTAGGAGCCGAAGAGCTTTTTTTTCTTGAAGGATGGCGAGCGCCGCCTCATGGTATCCCGGCGCAATCACCGCCTCCACGAAGGTGGCAGCGAGTTCGCGCGCGGTCTCGACGTCCATCGAGCGGTTGAGCCCAAGAACCCCGCCGTAGGCTGAGGTCGGATCTGCGGCCAGGGCGCGCCGATACGCCTCACTCAGCCCGGACCCGATACCGACGCCACAGGGATTCGTATGTTTGACAATGACGGCGACAGGTTCATCGAACTCTTTTGCCAGGGCGAAGGCTGCATCCAGGTCCAAAAAATTATTAAATGAGAGTTCCTTCCCTTGAAGCTGTTTGGCCCCCGCTACAGAAGGTTCACTTGTAAGGGCGTCGCGGTATAACGCGGCCCGCTGGTGGGGATTCTCGCCGTAACGGAGTGACTTCATCCTGACCAAGCGAAGATCAAGGCGATCGGGGAGCGCGGATTGACCCGCCTCACCGCATTGCCGCTCCAGGTACGCAGCGATCAGCGCGTCATAACGCGCGACGCGCGAGAAGGCCTTCGTCGCTAAATGCAACCGGCGGGTCCGCGACAGGCAGCCCTGTTCTTGCCGCAGTTCCGTACCTACCGCGGTGTAGTCGTTCGGATCAACGACAACCGCAACATCCTCGAAATTCTTGGCGGCGGCCCGAATGAGGCTTGGGCCGCCGATATCGATCTGCTCGATGGCCTCTTCCAACATCGCGTCGCTCTTGGAGATAGTGGCCTCGAACGGGTACAGGTTGATGACTACGAGGTCGATGGGTGAAATGCCAAGCTCTTGCAGTTGCTGCCGGTGTTCGGGGTCGCGCTGTTTCGCCAGGATGCCGGCATGAATTCTCGGGTGCAGCGTCTTGACTCGCCCGTCCAACATTTCGGGGAAGCCTGTGATATCGGCTACGTCTGTGACCGGGATGTTGGCCTCCCGCAGGGCGCGAGCCGTTCCGCCGGTCGAGATGATCTGGACAGACAGATTGTGCAACGTTGACGCCAGTTCAACCAGCCCAGCCTTATCGGAGACACTGATCAAGGCCCGCCGAACCTGCACGAACCCCTTATCGTCTGTGCGCTCGTTCGACATCGTCACGGGTTCACCGCTCCCCAGGCTCGCTTTGCATATTGCTGTGGGGTATCGGTCTCATGGCAGAATACCCGGCGACCGCGAATCTCCAGTCGCCCTTCGGCGAAGAGTTGGATCGCTCGCGGGTAGATCTGGTGTTCGTATGTGAGGATGCGAGCCGAGAGGCTTGCCTCGGTGTCATCGTCCAATACAGGGACGACGGCCTGCATAATGATGGGACCGGTATCGACGCCCTCGTCCACAAAGTGAATAGTGCAGCCGGAGACCTTCGCGCCGTACCGAATCGCTTGGCGCTGGGCGTGCAGCCCGGGAAAGGCTGGGAGGAGCGCAGGATGAATATTCATGATCCGGTTTCGATACTCCCCGATGAAATGAGGGCTCAGCAGACGCATGAACCCTGCCAGACAGACCAGCTCGACCTCGTGCTTGCGTAGCAGATCGATAACCGTCGCATCAAAGTCTTCGCGTGTCGCGTGCAGGCACGGATCGATGGATACCGCTTCGATCCCATGATTCCGAGCCAACCTCAGCGCGCGGGCGTGAGCGACGTCACTGATGACGATGGCGACAACCGCACTGATTGCACCGGCCTCACTGGCGTCAATGATCGCCTGAAGGTTACTTCCTCGACCGGAAACCAGTACGCCAAGACGAAGCTTCTTACCACTGCTCACTATGAACCTGCCACTGTGTTCCACCCACCATTCCTGATGATCAAATCAACATCTCAAGATAACAAAAAGGTCGGTGAGGGGCAAGCGGATTGAACGAATCCTGAGAACCGCACAGGGTTGATGAGTCATAATTTTTCACTTGACGTGAACAGTCGTCAAAGGCTCCGCAGACGAAAAAAAAGTTCTTGACACGCAAAATAGGGGATTGTATAAGAAACACGACTAGCTCAATCGACTTACTCAGTATTCGGTAGGGGATCTAGAATGAAAGTATCTACAAAAGGTGATTACGCGACACGAGCCATGCAGGATCTAGCCCTCCATTATGAGCAAGGGCCGATTCAGATTGAGGACATCGCCAGACGGCAACACCTGCCCGCCCGGTATCTGGAACAGATCCTGCTGAGCCTCAAACGGGCCGGGTTTCTGGAGAGCAAGCGTGGCATGAGCGGGGGTTACTACCTGGCGAAACATCCTCGAGAGATTACGAT
>JAGWRQ010000196.1 GCA_028869615.1 Candidatus Methylomirabilota bacterium
TTGACTCACGGATGACCGGCAATGGGAGCGGTCCGCGGCGTTTCTGGCGGATTCCCGTGATGGACGGCGAGTTCATTGTCGAAGATCGGTTTGGCGTGCAGAAGGGTGTGGCGGGCGGCAACTTCTTGCTGTTGGGGAGTGAGCTGCCGGGGACCCTGCAGGCTGCGGAGCGGGCGATCGAGGCGATGCGAAAGGTGCCGGGCGTCATTATGCCGTTCCCTGGCGGCGTCGTACGATCCGGCAGCAAAGTCGGCTCGCGCTACAAGTTCCTCAATGCCTCAAGCAACACAGCCTTTTGCCCATCACTGAGGGGGGCGGTCAAGAGCGAACTGCCGGAAGGGGTTGGGGCGGTCCTTGAAATCGTCATCGATGGGCTGACGCCGGAGGCGGTAGGAGAGGCGATGCGGGTCGGCATCCGCGCCGCGTGTGGTCCAGGCATCATGAAGATCTCCGCCGGCAACTACGGCGGAAAGTTGGGAAAACATCACTTTCACCTCCATCAGCTACTTGCGAGCTGATAGAGAAGAGGACAGCATGCCACCAGTCGTGCTTCATATGAAAGAGATCTCAACGAATATTCCGCTTGAGGCCGAGTCGATTTCGCCCGATCTGTTCGTGCAGCGCAGCCAGGCGGAGATTGAGGCGATGCCCGTTGCGTTGGGGAATGAGACCCACCGACTTGGCGACTTCTTCAAGGTCGAGGGGGAGCGGTCGGATGAGATCGTTGTGGAGGGCTGCGCGGGACGGGTCAAGTGGATCGGCTCAGGGATGACGCGGGGTCGGATTGTGGTCCGCGGCGATGTCGGGATGCATGCCGGATCGTATATGCGAGGCGGCGAAATCCTCGTAGAGGGCAATGCCGATGACTTCCTCGGCGTGGAAATGCAAGGCGGGCTGATCCGAGTCAAGGGCAATGCGCGGCATCGCGTTGGGGCCGCTTATCGGGGGAGCAAGTACGGCATGCAGGGCGGGATTATCATAGTCGGGGGAAACGTCGGGCATGAAGTGGGCGCCTATATGCGACGAGGTCTCATCGTCATCAAGGGGAATGCCGAGGACTTCCTGGGGGCTATGATGTCGACCGGGACGATCTGTCTCTTTGGTCAGGCAGGCATCAGAACAGGAGCCGGTATGCAGAAGGGGACCATCGTCTGTCTGCGGCCCATCGACCTGTTGCCGACCTTTGCCTACGACTGCTCCTACGCGCCGGTCTTTCTCCGAATGTTATTCAAGGGGCTCAAGCATCTGGGGGTGGAGCCTCCCATTCCCGCGAATGGCCTCGTTCGGCGCTATCACGGGGATCTGGCCGATGTCGGCAAGGGCGAAATCCTGATCGCTGCTTGAGGGGGACGTGGCTGTGTCGCTCAGTCTCAATCGCCGGGCCGGCGCGATACTTGATCGGATGTCGGATCAGGCCTCCGTGCTTGGGATCTCGGTATCGACGTTGACGAACGGTACCAGACTGGTCGATTTCGGGGTCAAGGCTCCGGGGGGCCTGCTGGCGGGGAAGGGGCTGTCGGAGATCTGCCTTGGCGGACTTGGGGAGGTGGCGTTCCTCCCGCTTGACTATGGAGACTTCTCGCTTTCCGGCGTCAGCGTGGCGATCGACGGCCCGGTGTTGCCCTGCCTCGGTTCACAATATGCCGGTTGGAAGGTCCAGCGCGGGAAGTTCTTCGGGATGGGGTCGGGTCCGGCCCGGGCGCTGGCCAGGACCGAGGAGCTGTACGAGACGATTCGTATCCAGGATACGGCCGACTCGGCGGTCCTGGTTCTGGAGAGCAGCCGTCTGCCCGATGAAGAGGTGGCCGACTACGTGGCGGAGAAGTGCGGCGTCAAGCCGGATCGGGTCTCTCTGGCGGTCGCGGCCACCCGAAGCGTGGCCGGGGCGGTGCAGATCGCGGCGCGATCTGTCGAGACCGCCATGCACAAGCTCCTGGAACTCGACTTCGACGTCACCAAGGCGCTCAGCGGCTTCGGGGTCTGCCCCATCGCGACCGCAGCCGCCGACGACCTGACGGCTATCGGGCGAACCAACGATTGCGTCCTGTACGGCAGCGAGGTCTATTTAACCGTTTCGTCGGACGATGACAAGATCGAGGCCCTGATCGACAAGGTCCCGTCCTGTGCGTCGCGAGACTATGGGCAGTTGTTTCGCGAGCTGTTCAAGCGGTATGACGGGGATTTCTACAAGATCGATCCGTTCCTCTTCAGCCCGGCCAAGATCGCCATTACCAACACCGCCAGTGGCCGAACCTTCAGGGCCGGGCGCTTCAATGCTGAACTACTCCAGGCTTCTCTCCTTAGTTAAATACTGTCAGGCGTGAGGTGTAAAGGGTGAGGCGATCATGCCCACGTTGTTTACCCCTGACTCTTGACCCCTTACTTCTTACACTTTCCAAATGAAAGTCGGAATTCTCGCCGATAGAAGAGGGTGGCACGTCGAGGCCCTGGCGAAGGCGCTGGCACGACGCGGCTGCCAGGCCGACTTCCTGCCGATTACCCGTCTGGTGGCCTGCGTCCCGGGTCATCCGCTTGTTACGATCAATAGCCAATCCCTTGAATCGCACGATGCGCTGCTGGTCCGGACGATCCCGGAAGGGTCGCTGGAGCAGATCATCTTCAGGATGAATACGCTGCATCGGCTGGAAGCGGCCGGGGTTCGGATCATGAATCGGCCCACCCCGCTGGAACAGACCGTCGATAAGTATTATACGTCCAGCCTGCTCGCATCACGCGGTCTGCCGACCCCGCGGACGGTGGTGGCCGAGGGGTTTGACGACGCGATGGCGGCGTTCCAGGCACTTGGCGACGTAATAGTCAAGCCGCTCTTCGGCGCCGGGGGGCGAGGGATGGTGCGGGTCAGCGACGCTGATGTCGCCTATCGGATCTTTCGCGCCCTTGCGCTGACTCGGAGCATCTTCTATATTCAGGAATTTGTCCCGCATGGCGATTACGACCTGAGGGGTCTGGTGATAGGGGATCGTGTGGTGGCGGCCATGCGCCGCCGATCGGACGGGTGGCGGCATAATGTCTCTCAGGGCGCGCGACCGGAGCCTCACGTCATGGATAATGACGTAACCGATCTCTGTCTTAAGGCCAGTAGGCTCCTGGGGACCGATTATGCCGGGATCGATCTGCTTCAGACCGCTCACGGCTATACGGTCGTGGAGGTCAACAGTATCCCAGGCTGGTCCGGCCTGCAGCGGACCACGGAGATCGAGATCGCGCAAGAGATCGCAGATCATTTGTTGAGTCAGCTTAGAAAGTAGCCGTCGACGAGCAGCTATCAGCTATGGTTCGTCCCTCACCCTACACCCTACGCCCTGACACGGTGTCCCTTGCTGCCCAAATGGCCTGCCTCCTGGAGGTCAGCGCCAATAAGCCCGGGAACGTCACCCCGTTCGCTGACTTCGCCGACACCCGCTACACCGATTTTCTGGCCAGCTCAGTGATCCTTGGGCAGGTCCTGCGGAAGGCGGCCACTGCAGCCACCGGCTCGCTGGTCCTCGATACAGTTCGAGAGACAAAGCGGCTGGTCGGTCGAAACACCAACCTTGGTATCGCGCTCCTCTTTGC
>JAGWRQ010000013.1 GCA_028869615.1 Candidatus Methylomirabilota bacterium
TAAAAGGCGAAGAATGCGAGATTAATCCAAAAGGCAAGCTCGACATCGAATCTCGCTTGATGAGCATGCCAGACAGCGGCAAGCGTAGTGGTCGTGATAAGCGCCGCAATTACGCCAAGCCGTCGGTCGAACAGCAGCTTTCCACTAAAGTACACGAGGAACACCAGCCCGATCCCGAAGGTCGCTGATGGAAATCGAATGGCAAACTCAGTCGGCCCCCACAGGACAAGGGACAGCGCCATAAGCCAGAAATGCAGTGGGGGTTTGTTCACATAGGGACGTCCCTCGTAGACAAGCTGCAGCCAGTCCCCGGTCCGAACCATCCTTCGCGCAATGGCCGCGTACATCCCCTCGTCGCCTCTGAGGGGTATGCCCAGATGCGAGTAGAAGACGAAAAGCACCCAGACGAGCAGAGCGCCCAGGACCAGCCACTCCTTTTCCAGACATCCCCCTATCCCACATCCCCCCGCACCGCCCTTTGCAAAAGGGGGGATGTCTGGGGCTGAAGGAGAATTTACTTCGTACCCCGCACCTCGCAGTTCGCCCATCTCTATACCACCCCAGCCCTCAAAAGATCGTGCAGATGGATGACCCCATCCGGCTTCGCCTCGTGATCTACACTCAGCAGGGAGGTGATCGCGTGCCGTTCCATAACCTCCAGCGCCTTGGCCGCAAGGGCGTCCTTGTCGATAGTCCTGGGGTTTGGCGTCATACAGTCTCTGACCTGCCGCTGCAATAGATCGATCCCTCTTTGGAGCGCCCGCCGAAGGTCGCCATCGGTCAGGATCCCGGTGAGGATCCCGGCCTCGTCCACCACAGCGGTCATCCCGAGCTGCTTTCGCGAAATCTCGGTGACTGCGTCACGCATGAGCGCATCCTGCGCGATGATAGGGAGTCGCTCGCCGACATGCATCAGGTCCTTCACCCGCCAAAGCAGTCGCCTCCCCAGACTGCCGGCCGGATGCAGGAGGGCAAAGTCGGCCTCGGTGAAGCCGCGCTGCTCGAGCAGGACAACAGCGAGCGCATCGCCCATTGCCAAGGCTGCCGTGGTGCTGGCAGTCGGCGCCAATGCCAGCGGGCAGGCTTCTTTCGCTACACCGACATCGATGGCAACATCGCTCTGTCGGGCAAGGGTAGAAGCAGAATCGCCGACCAGCGCGATCAGTGTGAGGCCGAGCCGTTTGATCGCGGGGAGCAAGCCCACAAGCTCATCCGTCTCACCGCTGTTCGAGACCGCAATCACGACATCGCCACGGACCAGCATTCCCAGATCGCCATGCCCCCCCTCGGCGGGGTGGAGAAAGAACGCAGGGGTTCCGGTGCTGGCCATGGTGGAGGCAATCTTCTGAGCAACCGAGCCGGACTTGCCCATGCCGGTCAGCACGACCCGGCCCCGGCAGTCCCGGAGGATCTCGACGGCCCGGTCGAACCGCTCATTAAGTTTCGGGATCAAGGCCAGGATCGCCTCGGCCTCGATCTGCAACACGTGTCGCCCTCGATCGGCAATCATAGAATCTCGGTCCGCTCTGGCGGAGTCCCGAGCATCCGCTCTACGACGGGGATCACCTCATCAAGCTCGATCAATCGCATGCAGTTCTGCTCCCCACGCTGGCACCCGCCCGGGAAGCAGGGCCGGCAATCCACCCCCTTGTAGAGCGTGGCATGACCCTGACCGGCCGGTCCCCAGATCCTCGGATCGGCAGGACCAAAAAGGCCGACCACCGGCGTGCCCATCGCAGCCGCGATATGCATTGGTCCGTTGTCGTTTCCAACAAGGAGGGCAGCCTGTCGGAGCAGCCCGGCCAACTCCAAGAGCGTCAAGCGCCCGACCAGCGAACGACAGCCGGTTTCTACCCGGCTCAGGATTGCCTCAGCGGTCTCCTGATCTGCAACGGAACCGAGCAGCACCACCTTGATCCCGAGCTTCCCCTGAATATAGTCGATCAGGCCCGCCAACCGCGCAGCAGGCCAGCTTTTAAACCACCACCGGGCACCTGGATGCACCGCCACAAAGCGCTCACCGGACAAGATGTCGACGGCGCCGAGGGCAGCGCCAGCGGCCGCCTCATCGGACGCTCGAATCTTGAGTATAGGCAACGAAGGGGCAACCGGAATCCCCAGCACCTCCAGCGCCATCAGATGCTGGCGGATCATCGGAATCGGCTGCTCCTGCACCGGGACCAGATGCGTGTAGAGTCGCCCACGCCAGCGACCTTCTCGATTGAAGCCGACTCTAGTCGCCGCTCCGGTGAGTCGGCTCAGGATCGCCGCGCGGTCTCCATCGGTCAGATCGAGCACGAGATCGAAGCGGCGCCGACGCAGCGCCGCAGCGAATTTCAGTTGACGCAGCGGCGACCCTGCCCGCTCCGCGATCAGCACCTCATCCAAATAAGGGTTGGTGGCAATCATCGTCTCGGTACCCGGATTGACCAGCATTGAAAGGACCGCTTTTGGAAAGACCGCCCGCAAGGAGGCGATAACGGGGGTGCTGAGCAACACATCGCCCAGGTATCTCAGTTTGATCACCAATATCCGCTCTGGTGCGACCATGCCAGAGGTCGACATCACCGACTTCCCACCCGGCGATATGCCTGCAGTGTCTCGCGCGCAGTTCGCTCCCACGAGAACTGCTTTATGCGATCGAACCCACGCGCTCGAAGCATGACGGCCAGCGTTTCATCTTCCAAGATAGCGTTCATCGCGTCAGCCAGGGCCTCAGGGTCCCGGGGATCCACCTGGAGGGCCGCCTCTCCGACAACCTCTGGGAGCGAAGATGTGTTCGAGGTGATGGTGGGGGCTCCGCACGCCATCGCCTCCAGGGGCGGCAAACCGAAACCCTCATAGAGCGAGGGGTAGACAAACAGGTCAGCGTAGGAATAGAGGCGTCGGACCTCCTCCTGGGGAAGATAGCCCGGCATGACGACTTCCCCATCCAGGCCCGAGCCCCTGACGACATCAGAGATCTCCTCAATCCCCTGTCCGGAAGCGCCAACGAGCACGAGGCAGTGAGAACGCCGTATGCGAGTCAGCCGGCCAAAGGCCCGCACCAGCGTGGGGACATTTTTGCGCGGCTCGAGCGTCCCCACGAACAGCACATACCTGTCCCGAGGCAGGGCATACCGCCGACAAAGCGCCTCGCGACCTCCCGCAACACGCTCGGGGTAGTAGTCGTCGCCTACGCCGGGATTGATGACTTCGATCTTCTCGCGGGGCACGCCCATCAAATCACCCACGTCTCGAGCTGCGTGCTCAGACAGAACCAAAATAAGGGTGGCTCGATGAGCTGTGCGCTTGGTCTTCTCTGATGCCAGGCGGGCTCCCCAACGGCGCGGCGCGACACCGGGCACACGTTCGGCCGCCAAGTCATGGATAGAGACGATACTCCCACGTCTGCCGAAGCCCCGAAGCCGATAGCTCGTCCCATGGTAGACGTCCAACTCGTCGAGCCGGCTCCTCGCCCACAGCAGGAGTTTGGGAGCGGAAACCACACGAACATTTCCACCCCATCCCGCCGGGGTCTTCGACTCGCCCCACATACCGGTGCGGTACAGTACAAACTCATCATCGGGGGCCAAGCGCACCATGTGCGTGATCAGGTTAGCTACGTATTGGCCGATCCCGGCCTGCCGTATGAACATCGGATTCGCGTCAATGCCGATGATCACGGCCAACCCACCTGAGGTAACCGTGCTGCCCTACTCGAGCTCAGCATGAGGGCGGTGAGCGACCAAAAGGCGATCGCCACTTCCGACTCGAGGGTCGTGTTGACCACTCCAGCAACCAGAACAGTAATGAAGCTCCCCATGGCAACATACCATAGGGCCCTGCAAAGTGAGCGCTCCACATGGCGCTGCTTGATCCCCTCGTAGGCATAGCACACGAACACAGCGGTAAGCGCCAGGAGCCCGAGCAGTCCTTCCTCCGCCATGGTATGGAAGAACAGGCTATGACCGTCACGGTACGGTTCCTTAAGGCCGTACTGCTTATAGTCCAAGGTTTTGATTCTGAAGTTTCTTGGACCAACCCCCAGGAGGGGACGATCCTTGAGGATCAGGATAGCAGCCCTCCAAATCTTGACTCGCTCCCTGGCGTTGTCATCCTGGGAAAGGTGGGTCAGCATCTCGATCTGCCTGGTATAGAGTCTTCCTGCGATCTGAAGACTGAGGAACGTGGCTATCACGAGTAAGGTGGCAACCGCGATCAGCGTCCATCGCCGAAGAGAGATCGAGAAGAAGAGAAGACAGGCCATAAATGCCGCCCATCCCCCTCTTGAGTAGGTTAAAAAGAGCGCAACCAATGTAAGAACGGCAAGCGCGCCCATGGCCATTTTTCCTGGAATTGGCCAGTCCATTAACAGGAGGAGACCGATCAAGAGGGCCAACATGATGACGAGATACGGCGCCGTACTGTTAGGATGGCCAAGCGATTTTATCTCTAATCGAAGTTGATTTTTACTGAAATAGTTGAAGAGGCCCCAAGCAACGCCTACCCCAGTGGAAGCAATGAAGGACCACAGGCAAAATCGGACCTTTGGAACAGTGTCAACATCATTCACTATCATCAGAAAGAGCGACAGCGGCCTGAACACTTCCCACGCTCCGCGGAAGCCGCTCCATCGATCGATAGCGAAGGTGGCGCTCAACAAGGACGCGAGAAAGAACAGGGAGAAGAAAACTCCGATAGGCGTGAAGGTCACTGGCCACCGGCGGTCCCCCACCCTTTTCCAGACCCACCCTCCCAAGGCGAGGAAGTAGCCGATGTTCTTGAGGGACTCGGAGAGCGGCAGAAAGACAATCGTGATGATCAAGCCCCCCATGAAGACCACGTCCGCGTAGAACACCAGGCTTCTTAGGGTCTGCGATCTCACCAGCGTCCTGGTTACCATGACCTTTCCTTTCCAGCCGTTGCCCTTTCGGTTCTGAGCAGCGCCCAGGCTTTCACGTAGCAGACGAACGTGTGGAAGCTGTAAAGGGCGGCATAGACCAGCCCATGCTTGATTTCCCCTTCACCGCGTTGATGTCCCGGACGGTGAAGACGGTACGCGGCACCATGCGCCTACACCTTTTGGGCCTTGACGATCAGGATCTCGCCAAAGAGCAGCTTCCTGGAGTTCAGCAGCTCCCGGACAGGTATCTCTTCCGGAGTATCGCCACCGAGCTGTTCCTTTACGATGAACCGCTCCAGCAAACGGTAGAAGAACGGATGTTTCCGCTCAAGCTTGTTCACTTCCAGGTCAGTGATCCGGAACCGGTGTTTTTCCAAAATATAGCGGAGCTCCAGGTAGCTAATCGGGTTCAGGTGCTTGACGGTCCACCCTCCGCCAACTGCCTGCTCCCGCCGGACCATCAGATCGAAGTGGATCGGGTACCCCAGCCTCAGACAGTGCATTCGGGACTTCAGCGAGAGGGTGTTGGGAGTGGTGAGGATCAGCATTCCTCCCGATTTGAGCACTCGTCGCACCTCCCTAACCAGATGATGAGGATTCTCGATATGCTCGATCCCCTCTACACAGACCACGATATCGAACGACTCCTCCGGAAACGGCAGTTCTTTGTTCAGGTCCAGAGAGTGACACGGCAGATCCGTGAGCTTGAAGAGAGAGGGTTCGATGTCCCCGCACACGATCTCGTGTCCCAGCGCCAACAGCTCAAGCGCCAGGGCTCCCTCCCCGCTCGGGACGTCGAGGACCTTTCCTGGTGGCTCGCACCGCAGCAACCCGATCACCATCTCGTGGACAAGTGAAACCGTCATCGGGCGTGGCAGATCATCACTGCGAGCGAGCCCACCCTGTACGGTGCGATTCGTTGTGGATGTGCCCAATCTGAACCTTTCGGATCTACCCCGACGACCGGTTGAGTAGTCGATCGTATAGACCGGTCAAGATGCGCATCTGCGTTTCGAGGCCAAAGACCGTCTCGACCCGTCCGCGTCCAAGCTCCCCCATTAATGCCCGGCGCTGTGGGTCTTTTAAGAGCTCCACAAGAGCCTTGGCCAGCGCGTCAGTATCTCCTGGAGGCACCAGCAGGCCAGTCCGAGCATCCTCCACGACCTCGGGCGGCCCATCCACAGTTGTCGCCACTACCGGCTTCCCGCTGGCCATCGCCTCGAGCAAGACGATCCCAAACCCTTCATCCACAGAGGCCAACACGAATAGGTCCATGGCATCAAGGTAAGGAAAGACGTCTTCCTGAAACCCGGCAAAGCGCAATCGGCCACCGAGGTCAAGAGATTCACCCAATCGCTCCAATCCACTTCTGAGTCCGCGATCATCGGCTCCAAGGATGAGGCAGGCCAGATCGGGAATCTCTCGCCTCGCCTTTGCCACCGCTCTGATGAGAACGTCATAACCCTTTTTAGGGGAGATGTTCGCCACGCAGCCGATCACAAGGGTTTCAGGAGCAATGCCGTACTCCCGCCGGATTTTCTGACCGTTCCCAACTGCTTTGGCCCTCGCCACATCGATCCCGCTATAGACCGTCACCACCTGCTCCCGACAGAGTCCCCCTTGGATGGCCTTGCGCCGCACCCCCTCCGACACTGCAATCAGGAGATTAGCCCACTGGAGTCGCAACTTCCGAAATTTTCTCGGTACCATCTCGCTTCGCGCATGGACCACGCAAGGAATCCTAGCAAGGCGACAGGCCAAGGCGACGATCGCGGCATCATCGGCGTCGTTGACGTGGACAAGCGAGATCTTCCTGGCCCGCAGTAGTCGCAGCAGCCTCAAAACGGCCCATGGGAGGAAGGGGATCGACTTCCCCTTCCTAATGGCCGGCAGCGGAAGACAGGTCGTCTCTACCGCCAGCCGGTGGAATATGGGAAGGTGTTCAGTCCCACGGGACAGCAGGACCATGGCGTTAAAGCGAGTCCTGTCGAGGTGAGACAGAATATTGAGAAGGTCCACCAGCGCTCCGCCATATGTCTGGCCGCTTGACCGATAGACATAGAGAATCTGGTGCGCCTCAGCCATCCCCTCTCCAGATCATCCCAGCTTCCTGCTCAGCTCCCAGGCCTTCACGTAGCGGGCGAAGGTGTGGAAACTGAACAGGGCAGCATAGACCAACCCATGGAGGCCATCACGAAATCCCTGCTTGAGCAGATAGACCTTCAGGAAGGCGACCAAGGGCCGCAACGTCAGGTCGGACCAACTGATCCGTGTACGTCGCGCCCTGATCTCCCGAGCCTTGATCTGCGTTTCAGCATCGAGTTTCCTCAGGCGCTGACGGAGGCTCCGCCCGGTGAAGTGACTGATCGGGTTCCGCATGATCCCGCTCACACCCCCAATGATCGGGGTGTCCAAGGTCGTCTCATCATACCGGATGAAACCCCGTTTGAAGAGGCGCCACTGAAGGTCTGGAAACGCCCCACCCCAGCGCAGCCACCGGCCAAAGAAGTAGTTTTGCCGGGGGATCCGGTAGGCCACCACGACTCCGTCCTGGTTGGCCCGCCCGAGACAAGCCTGAATCTCCTCCTGCACCTCAGGCGTTACCCGCTCGTCGGCATCCAGGATCAGGACCCACTGTCCGCTCACCCGTTCGAGGCCGAAGTTCCGCTGGGCGGGAAAACCGGACCAGGGATTGAGGTAGACCTTGTCGGTAAATCGTCGGCTGATCTCCACGGTGTGGTCTTCGCTCAAGGCGTCCACCACTACGATCTCATCAGCCCAGATCACGCTCTCCAGGCATTGCTGGATATTCTCCTCTTCGTTCCGTGTGATGACGAGGACCGAGACCCTGGCCGTCCATTCATCCTGTCTGACAAGAGGTTTGACCGCTGACGCACTGTGCCGATCGAGCCATCGTTCCTGCCGACTTTCGGTTCCCTGACCCGGCTCAGTGCGGAGCCTCAACTCCCAGACCTTCGCATATTTAATGAAATTGAAATAGGCGGCGCCAAGGGCAGCGATCAATCCGGGCATCCCATCCAGGAAACCTCGCTTGAGCAGATACACCTGCACAAACTTCACGAGCGCGCGCGCCAACAGTTCCGCGCCGCTGACCGATCCCGGCTGACGCCCCCTTGTCACCCGTTCCTCCGCCGAGATCCTTGTATACCGATCCTGTTTTCGGAGGTACTGAGAGAAGTCGTGGTAGGTGAGATGAATGAGGTCATTCGTCATGCAGCCAACGGAGCCATCGGAGATGCCGAAGTAGGCATGAGGATTCACCCCCCCGAACCGCCCTTTGCGCCGGTCAAACAAGCGAAGGACACGATCAGGGTACCAGCCCCCGTGCCGCATCCACCGTCCCAGGAAGTAGTTCCTGCGGGCAATCCAGTATCCGTCGTGACGGGGCGTCGACAGCTCGCGTTCGATGGCTTGGCGAAGCTCGTCAGGCACCCGTTCATCGGCATCGATGTTCAGAATCCAATCATGCGTGGCCAGCGAGATCGCGAAATTCTTTTGCTCAATGAATCCGGCCCATGGGTGACGGAAGACCTTATCGGTGTAGCCTCGGCAAATCTCCACGGTGCGATCCGCGCTTCCTGAATCCACGATGACGATCTCCTTCACCCATGTCAAGCTCTCCAGACACGCTTGGATATTTTCTTCCTCGTTATGGGTGATGATCGTCGCGGTGAGATCGGCCATCGTTGCCTCAGGCTTGAGCAAACTGAGTGTTGTACAAGCGGCAATAGACCCCGCCCTGCGCCATCAGCTCCGCATGTGTCCCTTGCTCGACACAGCGGCCACCGTCCAGCACCAGGATCTTATCGGCCCGGATTACAGTGGAAAGTCGGTGGGCAATCACGAAGGTGGTCCGATTCTGCATGAGCCGATCCAGGGCCTCCTGGACCAGTCGCTCCGACTCCGCATCGAGAGCCGACGTAGCTTCATCCAGGATCAGGATGGGCGGGTTCTTCAGGATGGCCCTGGCGATGGCGATCCGCTGCTTCTCGCCGCCGGACAGGCGTACACCCCGTTCGCCGATCCTGGTCTCGTACCGGTTCGGGAGCGCATCGATGAATCGGTCGGCATTGGCGGTCCTGGCCGCCTCCACGACGAAGCTTGGGGGCACGTCACGCTGCCCGTACGCGATATTGTTGAAGATGGTATCATCAAACAATAGCGTCTCCTGGGTGACGATCCCCATTTGCGCGCGCAGTGACGGAAGCGTCACCCGCGCGATATCGGTTCCATCGATCCTGACATAGCCGCCTGTGGGATCGTAGAAGCGGGGAATGAGACCCACGAGGGTGGTCTTGCCGGCCCCGCTACTGCCCACGATCGCCACAATCTCGCCCAGCTTGGCCCGGAGACTGACCGCTCGCAGCACGACCCGACCGGGCTCATAGGCGAACGAGACGTTGTCAAACTGGACCCCTTCCTGCATCCGCGGAAGCGCCACAGCGTCCGGTCGCTCCACCACATCGGGGCGCTGATCCATTAACTCGAAGACGCGGGCCACTCCCGCCATGCCGCGCTGGATGTTGTTGTTGATCTGGCTGATCCGCTTCACAGGCTGATAGAGAGAGGCCAGCGCCCCAAGGAAGGCCATGAACGCCCCAGGGGTGAGGCTCCTGGAAAAGACCAGGTAGCCGCCGACCCAGATGGCGACAACGATGCCGATTGAGCCAAGGACATCCAGCACCGGCGAGGTGAGCGCATCGACCCGCGTTGTCCGCATGAGAGCCTTGAAGACCTGATCGCTCGCTTCCCAATAGCGCTGCTTCTCATACGCTTCCATGTTGAAGGCCTTGACGATTCTGATGCCGGAGATAGTCTCATGCAGGATAGTGTTCAGCTCGGCCCGCCGCTTCTGGACCATGGTCCCCCTCCGGCGGATCTTCTGCCCGAACTTCACAATCGGCAGGATGGCCACAGGAAGGACCAGGAGCGACAGGAGCGCGAGCTGCCACTTGATGAGGAAGAGGACAGCGATCAGCGCCATGATGTTCAGCGGCTCTTTCAGAGCGTTGCGGAAAAGTTCGGTCGAGGCGTCGCCCAGGGCTTCGACGTCGGAGCTGAGGCGGGACATGAGCTCGCCTGTTGAACGGCGGCTGAAAAATGCGAGGGACTGCGTCTGCAAATGGCTATACAGATCGTTCCGTATATCCCGCTGAACGCACTCCGCCACGTACCGCATCGCCAGTTGTTGAAGGTACGTCAGCGCGCCCTTCGCCAGGAAGACCAGAAAGAGGGCAGCCCCGATGAAGGTGAGAACGCTGATCCGGTTGCCTTGCAGCAACGCCTGCAACTGGTCCAGCCGCCGACCAAGCGCGGCTTTGATCGGGTCCGGGAGGCTAATCCCCGACCCGCCGCCCTCCGCCGCAAAGAGCCCGTCGAAGATCGGCTGGAGCGAGCCGATAGAGACCGCATTGAGCACGGCAATGAGGACCAGGCAGACGAGGGCAAAGATGATCCTCGTCCGGTAGGGGGCGGCATACCGGAGTACGCGAAGGAACTGCTGCAATGGGGTCTGCATGCCTAAAGAACAGCCGTCAGCTATCAGCGGTCAGCCTTTAGCTTCTGAATGAAAGATGTCAACATCCGCTTCACCTCCGCCACATCAATGGCGAGCCGCTCGTAATCCGAGCTGTTCAGTAAGTTGAGATCACGTGCGAGCATGAGGTGATAGTCCAACTCGCTCGCTGACCCCATCGCGATCTGAAGGAACCGTGCCAACTCGGCGTCGCCATCTCTGCCACACCCCTCCGCAATGTTGGCGGGAACGGATGCGGAGGCACGTCGGATCTGGCTCATCAGTCCGTACATCTCATCCCGTGGAAACGATTGACTGGCCTTGTAAACCCCCAGAGTCAAGTGATGGGCCTTCTCCCACACCTTCAATTCTCTAAAATCTTTCATAAAGAACAGCTTTCAACTATCAGCGGTCAGCTTGTAGCTGATGGCTGATTGCTGATCGCTAACTGCTGGTTGATATACGGCGCCACCACCTGCTGAACTGCCAGTAATTGGTCAAGAAGTCCAGGGAGGGCATCGAGCCGGAGCATAGCGGGGCCGTCGCTGGGCGCATTGGCAGGGTCGGGATGGACCTCCATGAAGAGCCCATCGACACCTGCCGCCACGGCGGCTCGCGCCAGGTAAGGGATGAAGTCGGACTGTCCCGCGGAGGTATCGCCCGCGCCGCCGGGCAGTTGCAGACTGTGGGTAATATCGAACAGCACGGGGTAGCCGAAGCTGCGCATGACCGGGAGCGAGCGGATGTCTACCACCAGGTTGTTATAGCCGAAGCTGCTTCCCCGTTCAGTCAGCACAATCGCCTCCGAGCCGGCAGATCGAAGCTTCTCGACAATATTACCGGCATCCCATGGCGACAGGAATTGGCCCTTCTTGACATTGACCGGCTTGCCGGACCTCGCAGCAGCGGTCAGCAGGTCGGTCTGCCGACACAAGAAGGCCGGAATCTGAAGCATATCCAGCACCTCCGCTGCAGCAGCTACCTGATGTACGTCGTGGACGTCGGAGATCACGGGGATGTCCAGTTTCGTCTTCACCCGCTCCAGGATGCGAAGCCCCTCCTCCAAACCCGGACCGCGAAATGAACGGCCTGATGACCGATTGGCCTTATCATAAGAAGACTTGAGAACAAAGGGAACCCGGCGCGTCTCGCAGACCGCCTTGATTGCCTCGCCGATCCTGAGCAGGTGATCCTCGCTCTCGATGACACATGGACCGGCCACCAAGAGTAACGGCGCTCCACCGCCAAGCGCCAACGTGCCGATCCGTACCTGTTTTGTCAGTGCCATAGGGTGAATGGGCAAGCGGTCAGCGGTCAGCGGTCAGCGGTCAGGAAAATCACCTTTCTTGACCGTAACCTCCAGACCCTCACCTCTCTGCCCTAGTCTCCTGATGTTGCAGCGAAGCCTTGATGAACTCCCGGAACAGTGGGTGAGGTCGCCGGGGACGCGACTGAAACTCGGGGTGGAATTGGCTGCCGACGAACCACGGGTGATCCGGAAGCTCGATCATCTCCACCAGCATATTGTCTGGCGAAAACCCGCACAGTCGCATGCCGTGGCGCTCAAGGGTGTCCCGGTAGTCGTTGTTGACCTCGTATCGATGGCGGTGGCGTTCGCTGATCTCAGTGGTCCCGTAGGTCTGGTGGGCGACAGACGGCGCGACGATCCGGCACGGGTACGCCCCCAACCGCATGGTCCCCCCCAAGCTGGTGATCCCACGCTGCTCAGGCATGAGATCGATGACCGGATAAGGGGAGTTCGGATCAAACTCGCGGCTATTGGCGCCATGCAGGCCGCACACGTGCCTGGCAAATTCGATGACAGCGCACTGCATCCCAAGGCAGATCCCGAAGAACGGGATTCGCTCTTCGCGGGCAAAGGTGATAGCCGCAATCTTCCCCTCAACTCCACGACTTCCAAAACCCCCAGGAACCAAGATGCCTGCGACGTCGCGCAGATGCTCCTTTGGACCGTCGCACGCCACCATCTCCGCATCCACCGCCTTGATCTGGACCCGGCAGTCGTTGGCGATACCACCGTGGATAATGGCCTCAGTCAAGCTTTTATACGAGTCTTTGAGCTCAAGGTATTTCCCGACTACCGCGATCGTCACGCTGGCCGTCGATTCCTTCACCTTCCGGACAATGGCCTCCCAGGCGCTCAGATCGGCCTCGGTATGCGGCAGGCCGAGCATCTGGACAATGATCGCATCCAGCCCTTCACTGCGCAGGACCAGCGGCACCTCATAGATGCTGCTTACATCCTTCGCGGTGATGACCGCCTGTTCGGAGACGTTGCAGAACAGCGCCACCTTGGCTTTCAGGTCTTTGGGGAGAATCCGGTCTGTCCGGCACAGCAGGATATCCGGTTGGATCCCGATCTGAAGTAACTCCTTCACACTGTGCTGGGTCGGCTTCGACTTCAGTTCGCCGGCCGGCGCAATGTACGGAACCAACGTCAGGTGGATATACAATACGTTCTCTCGCCCAACGTCGCTCCTGAACTGCCGGATCGCCTCGAGGAATGGGAGGCTCTCGATGTCGCCGACCGTCCCGCCGACCTCAACGATCACCACATCCACGCCCGCCGCCACCCGGTGAATCGCGCGCTTGATTTCGTCGGTGATGTGGGGGATGACCTGAACCGTGGCGCCCAGGTAGTCCCCGCGCCGCTCCTTCGTAATAACCGAATGGTAGATCTGCCCCGCGGTCACATTGTTCCACTTGGTCATCACATGGTCGGTAAACCGCTCATAATGGCCCAAGTCAAGATCGGTTTCAGCGCCATCATCGGTGACAAACACCTCCCCGTGCTGGAAGGGGTTCATCGTCCCGGGATCGACATTGATATAGGGATCGCATTTCAGGATGGTCACTTTGAAGCCGCGGCTTTCCAGCAGACAGCCGATGGATGCGGAGGCTAACCCCTTGCCCAGTGATGAGAGCACACCACCCGTCACGAAGATAAATTTGGTCGGCATCATACTTCCCGTAGCCCTATACGCTGTCTTTCAACGCGTCCAGTAATTCCGGGCGACTGATGGTCGCGGTCCCCACCCTCCCCACCACGATACCTGCGGCATGGTTGGCGATGACCGCCGCCTCTCTCAGGGAGGCGCCCGATGCCATGGCCAGGCCAAGGGTAGCCAAGACAGTATCGCCCGCCCCCGTCACGTCGTAGACCTCCTTGGCGACCGCCGGGATGTGAGTCACCCGTCCATCCTCAAAGAGCGACATCCCTTGCTCCCCCCTCGTCACCAATACGGCCTTGACCTCGAGTTTTCGAAGTAGCTCTCGCCCTGCCCGTGCCAGCAGATCCTGTTCTCCCCACGCCGGAAGCCTGGCAAAGGCTAAGGCCTCGTAATGGTTGGGCGTCACCACGGTGGCCCCCTTGTAGAGAGGGAAATGATGAACCTTTGGATCAACGATGATAATTTTCCGATGACGTCGAGCCAGCGAGAGGATTTGTCGGGCGACTCGTTTGCTGATGACCCCCTTGGCGTAATCCGAGATGAGCACGGCATCCGCCTCGGCAAGCCGGTCCGCCGCAAGGCTAAGCAGTCGGTCCGCCGCGCTCTTCGAGAGATCCGACATGCTCTCACGATCGAACCGGACGATCTGCTGGCTGCCGGCCACCACCCGGGTCTTAATGGTGGTCTGGCGCGCGCGGTCCATCACCACTCCATCGCTTTTTATCCCGGCAGCTTCAATGTGATCGATTAGACGCTCCGCCGGCGGGTCATTGCCGACCACCCCTACCAAGACCGCCCTTCCGCCCAGCGATCGGATATTGGCAGCAACATTGCCCGCCCCCCCCAGGCGAAAGCTTTCCGCCTTCACCTCCACCACCGGAACCGGGGCCTCCGGGGACAGCCGCGACACGCTCCCCCAGATATACTCGTCCACCATGATATCTCCGAGGACGAGGAGCTGCTTGTCAGGAAAACGCCTTAAAATCTGCTGATACCGAATAGTCACACCCCCCCAGGAAACGTCTTGGCCAACGATGACGTATTGACGCTTACAATAGCTGAAATTGTGAGAAAATTCAACCCATTTCTCCTCCACAACGGCGCGCCTGCCCCCGATAGGACGCCACGGATCGGGCAATCCCTTCCTCAAGGGAAATCATCGGTTCCCAACCCAGCTCAGCCTTGGCGCGAGAGGCGTCCAGGCAGATCCTGTCGATCTCCCCGGGGCGTTTGGATGCCAGAATCGGCTCCACCGTGGCCCCCACCGCCTTGCGTACCAGCTCAAAGATCCACGCGTCACTCACTTCGCACCCAAGCCCCAAATTATAGATTCGGCCGGCAGCCTGTTCCTCCGTCATGACCAAGAGGTTCGCCGCGACGATGTCATCGACGTACACATAGTCCCGGGTTTTCGTGCCATCGCCGAAAATCGTTGGGCGCTCGCCAGCGAGCATCTGCCGGCTGAAAATCGCCACCACACCAGCCTCGCCGGCAGGATCCTGCCGAGGACCGTAGACATTGGCATACCGTAGGATCGTGTAGTCAAGCCCGGATCCATCGAAGAGACGCAGGTATTGCTCCACGCTGTACTTACTCACCCCATACGCGGACATCGGCTGGATCGGATGGAGCTCATCAACGGGCAGCCGTTGGGGTTCGCCGTACACTGCGCCCCCTGACGAAATGTCGATGAACTTCCTCACATGATAGGCAAGAGAGAGCTCGATCAGATTGAGCGAGCCAAGGATGTTCACGGAGGCGTCAAACGACGGTTCGGCCATCGACCGGCGCAGGTTGCCCTGGGCCGCGTGATGATTGACCAGCTCCGGGCGCTCGGCGCGAAAAACCTCCTCGAGAGCCTGACGCTCACGGATGTCCACCCGGTACAAGCGTGCCGAGGAATGGACCTGCGCTCGCTTCCCCATCGAGAGGTCGTCCACGACGGCGACGTCATGGCCCTCCTGCACCAAGGCGTCCACCACATGCGACCCGATAAATCCCGCCCCTCCAGTGACCAGTACCCTCATGAGACCTCCCTTGTATGCGGGGTACGGGGTATAGGGTGTCTCGGGTGTACCTTCCTTCCGGCTGCCCTGTACCCTACACCCTAGTTGCTCATTACATGGCGTTCTTGTGGATGAACCCCTTCCAAAGGCTCAGCCAGAGAATCTTCAGATCGAAGAGTAACGACCAGTGCTCGATGTAGAACAGGTCGCACTCGATCCGCTTCTCGATCGAGGTATCGCCCCTCCACCCATTGACCTGGGCCCACCCGGTGATTCCCGCCTTCACCTTGTGGCGGAGCATATACCGAGGGATCTGTTTCCGAAACTCTTCAATAAAGACCGGCCGTTCGGGGCGGGGACCGACGAGGCTCATCTCTCCTGTCAGTACATTGAACAGTTGCGGCAGCTCATCCAGCGAGGTTCGGCGGAGCAACGCGCCGATCACCGTCCGACGTCCATCACCGCGCGTGGCCCAGACCGGGCCGGTGTCATCTTCAGCGTTTGTTCGCATCGATCGGAATTTGAGCATCTGGAAGGTCCTGCCGTCGAGGCCCATCCGTTCCTGATGGTAGAGAACCGGGCCAGGAGAAGTCAGCTTGATGATGGCCGCAAAGAGGAGCAGCAGCGGCCCGGTGATCAGGAGGGCCACGCTCGACAGTACGATGTCCATCACCCTTTTGCCGACCAGGCTCCAGCCATACGAGGGCGAATCCTGCAGGCTGATCAGGGGAAGGCCGTCGAACTCCTCCACCCCTCCCCGCAGGGTCATGTACTGGTAGAGGTCCGGAACAACATTGATGTCCGCGATCCCCTCCTCCAGGCTTCGAAGGATCCCCTCCATCCGCCCGTAGACCTCCAGCGGAATAGCGATGAGGACCCTGTCGATCGACAGCTCCCTCACGACCTCCCCTGCCTGCTCGTAGGTGCCAAGGGCCTGGAGCCCCTCCACCCGTTTCCCCACCATTCTGGGATCCCCGACCAGGAGCCCGACAATGCGGAGACCCAATTCCTGGCGCGCATGGATCCTCTCGATGACCTTCCGCGCCAACGCTCCCTCTCCGACAATCAGGATATGGCGGAGATTGTATCCCCTGCGCCTCAGAACCCGGAGGACCTCGCGGAAGGAACTCCTGATGAAGCTGACTGACAGAATGCTGAAGACCCAGAAATAGAGGATCACAACTCTTGAAAACTCATACTGCTTGAAGAAGAACGTCAAGGCCACCAGGATCAAGACAGCGAGCGTGCACGCTTGCGCGATATCCCTAACCTCGGCGAGATGAGACGAGACGCGCCGTGGACGGTAGAGCCCGAAGGCCTTAAATGCAATCCCCCACACGATGATAATAAGGGCTAGCAAGACGAGGTATGGATGGATACCAGGGATACCCTGGTACACAGGGATCGGACCCCAGTAAAAGCGGAGAGCATACGCGGCGATCCAGCTTGCGGCGATCGCCAGCAGATCCGAGAGGAGCATCAGGTTTTCAAGAAACTTACTGTGTCGCTTGAGCATGGCCTACGGCGGATTCGCCCCGTTGTTTCCACGCCTCGTAGCGCTCGGCCACGAAGGCAGACATCCGTTTCTCGAAGATCGAGCGATCAAAGGTAAGGGCGTGGGCGCGAAGCGCCTCAGGATCGAATCGATCGGCTGAGCGCTCGAACAGGTCGATGGCCTGGATCAACGCCTCGACTGTCTGCTCGTAGAAGAACACGCCGGTGGAAGTTCGAGGTTCGACACCGAAGACGTTTTGTAACTCTGAACGTTGAACATTGAACATTGAACGATCCAACGGAACCACGGTTTCCGTAACGCCACCCTTCCCGTACGCGATCACCGGCCTCCCACTGGCCATGGCTTCGACCGGAAGAATTCCGAAATCCTCTTCACCCGGAAAGATCAGCGCCCGGCAACGGCTTAGAAGATGGGCAACCTCACCGTCCGGACGCCACCCCAGAAATTCGATGGTGGGACCGGCGATGCGCCGCAGGCGACGGCCCTCCTGACCTTCACCCACAATCACCAGACGTCGCCGAAGCTGGTTACAGGCCTCAATAGCAAGATCGATCCGCTTGTACGGCGCAAGGGCCCCAGCCACGAGGTAGTAGTCGTCTGTCCGGTCAGCGATATGAAAACGGGTGGTCTCAACCGGTGGATAGATCACCTGGGCCTCCCGGTCGTAGTGGCGTCGGATCCGATCTGCCACATGTCGGGAGATGGCAACAAAGTGATCGACCCGAGTGTTGACCGCGATGTCCCATCGCCGCAAGCGGCCCGTAATGGCCCGAAGAAGAGGGCGTGAGAGAGGGCCCATCCGTCCCCGGCCCACGTAGGCCTCCTGCAGATCCCAGATGTATCGCATGGGTGTGTACAGATAAGCGATGTGAAGCGCGCCAGGCGGAGGCCTGACCCCCTTGGCCACACAGTGGCTGCTGGAGAGGATCAGATCGTATCCGTCAAGCGAGAATCCCTCGACGGCCCACGGAAATAACGGCAGATAGTAGCGGTAGCGGCTCGCCGCAAACGGCAATGCTTGGATGGCCGACGTTCGGATTCGACGACGCTCGATGAGCGTGGTTACACTTCCCTTCACGTGCAGCAGGGTGAAGAGGTCCGCGCTCGGAAAGAGCTCACAGAGGGCCTCCAGACAGCGCTCTCCGCCCCGCATCCCCGTCAGCCAATCGTGCACGATGGCGACCCTGGCCTGGGTGATCATAACCCGTCCTTTCGCGGGGCGATCTTGAAGACCAGGTGGACCGCGCAGAGAGTCGGCCACGCCTTGGCAAGGAGCGCCGGCATCCGAGTGGCGCCGGCATGGAATTCGAGCACCTCGTACCCGGCCTCCCGAATCATCGCCTCGGCGCTCCGCTTGGTGAAGAAGCGAAGGTGCATCCGATCGAGAATCCCATTGTCCGCGTAGTCAAAGCGCCCGAAGAGCAGAGGTGCCCTGATCCTCCAATTGGCGATGTTCGGCAGCGAGACGACAATATACCCCCCCGGATTCAGGAAGTCCCGCATTCGGAGCAAGCTCTGCTTAGGCTGCCGCAGGTGCTCCAGCACATCCGCCAGTACCACCACGTCGAAGGCGGCTTGAATCTGCCGAAGGACGTCCTCGTCCTCTACGGAGCCGCAGATGACGTTCACGCCCGGCTGTGCTGCGCGTCGCGCCAGCGCCTCGTCGACCTCAATCCCCGTCACAGAGCAACCGGCCTCAACGAAGCAGCGGGCCAGATACCCTGAGGCGGGACCGATCTCCAGCACCGACTTGTCACGACCCACCAGCTGAAGGACCAGTGCGTGGGCGGTCGATGGGCCACGGAGGTTCAGTCGATATGGTTCTACCAAGGCAGTCGCTTCGCCTCCGCACCGCGCCAGAGCCTTCTCACTGCGATGAACTCCTCCTCCCTCAGCGCCCCGGTCCCGATAAGAACCAGGAGATAGGTGCTAAAGCCGGCGGCAAACGCGACGGCCCAGTGTA